>NZ_JSYE01000060.1:0-371 GCF_054824025.1 Microbacterium sp. HJ5 | reverse complement strand
GAGGTGTGGTTCGTCACCGGCAGCCAGAACCTCTATGGCGAGGAGACGCTGCGTCAGGTGGCCGAGCAGTCGCAGGCGGTCGCGGACGGCCTGTCGGGTCTGCCGGTGAAGGTGGTGTGGAAGCCGGTCCTGAAGGACTCGGACTCGATCCGCCGTCTTGCCCTCGAGGTCAACGGCCGCGATGACGTGATCGGCGTGATCGCGTGGATGCACACGTTCAGCCCCGCCAAGATGTGGATCGCCGGCCTCGACGCGCTGCAGAAGCCGCTGCTGCACCTGCACACGCAGGCCAACGTCGAGCTGCCGTGGAACGACATCGACTTCGACTTCATGAACCTGAACCAGGCCGCGCACGGCGACCGCGAGTTCGG
>NZ_JSYE01000059.1:0-24455 GCF_054824025.1 Microbacterium sp. HJ5 | reverse complement strand
GCGTGAGGAAGTCGGGCTCCCCGGATCTGACCAGCTCCAGGATGCTGGCTCGGAGAGCGTCGACCTCGGCGGCGGGGACGGGGATGGCGTAACGGTCGATGACGATTTCGTGGAAGACGGGCGTAGCAGGCTCTTGACGAGGTTTGCCTCAGGAGAGCACGCTATGCGTGCGAATGGAGCGGTTCTTGCCCTGAGCCGCGATGAGGAGTACGCCTCGAACTCGGGCGAGTTTACTCGGCAGGTTCCGGAAACATCCGCGGGAACAATCTGCGTGAATCCGATGCAACTCGATGCAGCGTTTGAGATCTCGAACCGTTGATTTCACGCGGCTCTGTGACCCGGTGCGACGCCTGTGATGCGGTCCGGTAAGGGTTCAAATCCCACCGTCACCGCCAGAAAAAGCCCAGGTCAGAGGTGATTAATTCGGTTAATAACCACGAACTGGGAACAAGACGGGAACAGTCGTCGCGAGTTGCTCGCGGCGGCTTTTTCTATGCTAGCCGGGGGTTCCTATGCGGCGCCGGCGGCACGCGCTCGACCGATTGGCGAATGTGTCCCACGGTAAGTGCCCTGAAACCGCATCTCACAGACGCACTCCGTTCACTCCGGCACCTTTGATGCCGCGGCGTTCTTTGTCCCAGGGTTTTCACCTAGTGGCGATCGTCCGCATCGAGTCGTACTGAAGCTGCCAGTCCAGCGGAACTAGGATCCCGGAGGTCATCAGCACGCGGAGTTGAGCAGGCCCCTTGGTGCCGGAGACGATCGAGCCGTCTACTTCATCTCGAAGATCGAACCCTGGTGGTCGCACCGCGGTCAGCATCCAGTGCGAGGGGGTCTTCGAGCGCCGCCGCGAGCGCGGCTATGGCCGCAGCCACGGGGGAGCTGTCTCGCGAAGCGACGCGAGTGGCCGCGAATATCTCGCGTACGGGAAACCCGGGCAGATCCAGAAGTCGCACAGGGCTAGGGTTGCCTGCCCATACGAGGTCCGGAAGCATTGCAACGGCGTGCCCCGCAGAGACGAGCCGAGCGTGGGCGGTGAGGTCGGTGGCTTCGAACTGAACGTCGGGCTCGAAGCCCGCCGCCCGACACTGTTGAACTGACCAGTGACGTACCGCCGCGCCTTTCGGCTCGAGCACCCACGCCCGATCGCGGAGGTCCGCGAGAGTGGTGGAGCGGTCGCCCAGTGGGACGACCAGGCGAATCGGATCTGTGCCCAACACCACTCTGTCGATCCCGTCCTGCAGCTGACGCGTCTGTCCGGGGTATTGTTCGGCAACGACAATGTCAAATGCGCGCGCCTGCAGCTCGAACAATCCGTCCTCGGGCGGCATCTCCGCCATCTCGACCCTCAGTGTCGGCAGGCGCTGATTCAGCCACGAAACCGCCTTCGGGACCAGCGCCTGTGCTGCCGTCGCCATCACGGCCATGCGCACTGTCATCGCCGCAGCCTGACTTTGTGAGAGCTCGGCGCGGGCGGCCTCATCGAGCTCTAGAGCTTTCGCGGCGTGGCGGGCGAGCAGGCGACCCTGTGCCGTGAGACGCACCCGGCGCCCATCCGGTTCCAGCAGCGCGACGCCGGCCTCGCGCTCGAGGATCGCCAGTTGCTGCGACACAGTGGACGGGCTGTATGCGAGTGCTGTTGCGACCTCGGCGATCGTGCCTCTCAAAGCGAGTTCATGAAGAAGGCGCAACCTGCGTAGTTCCAACACGACGCCTCACTCCATTCATCAGTAAAAACGAACAGTACTGATCATAAACGTTCGCTTTTAACGAGGCTCATATTTTCCCACACTGGACTCACACCACCATCGGCATCCCAGGAAGCACCATGACGTACACCATCCCCTCCGGTACCAGCGCCGATATCGCTGCACTCGCCGACGACGCTGTCGCGCTCGTGGAACGCTGGCTGGCGGAGAGCCGGGACGTCCCTGTGGATGCCGCGGCGAAGCGACTCGCCGGAGTGCTTCGCGATCCCAACGGCCTCGCCTTCACTCTCGGCTTCGTCGACGGTGTCGTCCGCCCGGAGGACTACGTGGTCGCGGCCGGCAATCTCCGGCGTCTCGTCCCACTCACACCGGCCTTCCTCCCCGCACCGCTGCGGGCCCTTATCCGCGCGGGCGCCGCGCTTGCGCCGGCTTTTCCCGGCATCGTGATTCCCCTCAGCAGGCGGGTTCTGCGCGAGTTGGTACGGCACCTTATCGTCGACGCTCGCGACGCGAAACTCGGTAGCGCCATCAGCCGCATCCGAGCGACAGAAGGCACACGCCTCAACGTGAACCTTCTCGGCGAAGCTATTCTCGGCGAACACGAGGCCTCTCGTCGTCTGGCCGGAACCCGGCGGCTGCTCGAACGTCCGGACGTCGATTACGTGTCCATCAAGGTCTCGTCGACTGTCGCTCCGCACAGCCCGTGGGCCTTTGACGAGGCCGTTCGGCACGCTGCCGACGCCCTGGCGCCCCTGTACCGGATCGCGCTCGCTCGCGGCAAGTTCATCAACCTTGATATGGAGGAGTACAAGGACCTCGATCTCACGATCGCCGTCTTCACCAGCCTCCTCGAGCGGGACGAGTTTCGCACTCTCGAGGCGGGAATCGTGCTGCAGGCCTACCTACCCGACGCGCTGGGCGCGATGATCAGGCTGCAGGAGTGGGCCACCGCCAGACTCGCCGCGGGCGGGGCCCCGATCAAGGTGCGCGTCGTGAAGGGTGCGAACCTTCCCATGGAGCGAGTGGACGCCGAAATTCATGACTGGCCGCTCGCGACATGGCACAGCAAGCAGGCGTCCGATGCCTCGTACAAGGCCGTCTTGAATTACGCGCTGCATCCGGAGCGGGTGGCCGCGGTGCGCATCGGCGTCGCCGGCCACAACCTCTTCGACGTCGCACTGGCCTGGCTGCTGGCGAACAAGCGCGGCATCGCCGCGAGCGGGTCCGATCCGGCTGTCGAGTTCGAGATGCTCCTGGGGATGGCGACGGCGCAAGCAGCGGTGGTGCGCCGGACGGTGGGTTCGCTTCTCCTCTACACGCCCGTGGTGCACCCGGCGGAGTTCGACGTCGCGATCGCCTATCTGATCCGCCGCCTCGAGGAAGGGGCGTCCACCGAGAACTTCATGTCGGCCGTGTTCGATCTGGGGGCCGACCCCGAGATGTTCGCACGGGAGCGGCAACGGTTCCTGGCATCGGTGGGGACAATGCCGCGGGATGTGCCCGCACCGAATCGGAGTCAAGACCGTGCGCTGCCGTCCGCGCCCGCGTCGGCCGACGGCTTCCGCAATACCGCCGACACTGACCCCAGCCTCGCCCCGAATCGCGCCTGGGCGGACGGCATCCGCTCGCGCATGCGGGACTCGACCCTCGGCGTGTCGACCGTGCTTAACCACACGCTATCGCGCGCCGATGAGGTCGACGACGTCATCGACCGTGCCGTGACCGCGGGCGAGGGATGGCGCTCGCTCGGCGCCGACGCGCGCGCGGTCATCCTCCACCGGGCCGGTGACATCCTCGAATCGCGTCGCGCGGACCTGCTCGAGGTGATGGGGTCCGAGGCGGGGAAGGTGCTCGAGCAGGGCGACCCCGAGGTCTCCGAGGCGATCGACTTCGCCCACTACTACGCCGAAAGCGCGAAACGCCACGCGCTGATCGACGGAGCCTCCCCCCGTCCGGTCCAGCTCACGGTCGTGACCCCGCCGTGGAACTTCCCCGTCGCCATCCCGGCGGGCTCCACGCTTGCGGCGCTCGCGGCAGGCTCACCAGTCATCGTGAAGCCCGCTCGTCAGGCGTGCCGCAGTGGCGCTGTCATGGTCGAAGCCCTGTGGGAGGCGGGCGTGCCTCTCGATGTGCTGCAGTACGTGCAACTGGCGGACCGTCGACTGGGCGAGCAGCTCCTGACCAGCCCGGCGGTGGAGCGCGTCATCCTCACCGGCGGATACGAAACCGCCGAGCTGTTCCGCAGCATCCGACCCGATCTGCCGCTGCTCGCCGAGACCAGCGGAAAGAACGCAATCATCGCGACGCCGAGCGCGGACCTCGATCTCGCGGCCAAGGACGTGGCGTACTCCGCTTTCGGTCATGCCGGGCAGAAGTGCTCAGCCGCATCGCTCGTCGTACTCGTGGGGACCGTCGCCACCAGCGAACGCTTTCGCCGTCAGCTCCTCGATGCCGTGGGCTCGTACCGAGTGGGGGATCCCAGTGACAGCTCGAGCCGCATCGGTCCGCTCATCGGCCCGGCGGAGGGCAAGCTGCTTCACGCTCTCACCACCCTCGAGGATGGTGAGACATGGCTGATGAAGCCCGAACAGCTGGACGACGCGGGTCAGTTGTGGCGTCCCGGCATCCGGGACGGAGTCCGACCGGGAAGCCCCTTCCACCTGACGGAGTACTTCGGACCGGTGCTCGGAATCATGACCGCCGAGTCGCTCGACGAAGCGATCGCTATCGTCAACGCCATCGACTACGGCCTCACCTCCGGCCTGCACTCGCTGGACGATGACGAGATCGCCCACTGGCTGTCGTGCGTGCAGGCGGGGAACCTCTACGTCAACCGCGGGACGACCGGGGCGATTGTCCAGCGTCAGCCGTTCGGCGGCTGGAAGAAGGCCGCGGTAGGCGCGGGCACGAAGGCGGGCGGACCGAACTACCTCATCGGACTCTCCCGGTGGCAGGATGTCCCGATAGCCGCCGCGGCGCCGCGCGACGCACTGTCTCGCGCAGCGCTGCGTGCCGCGGCGGGTCTTCCATCGGAGCAGAGGGCTTGGCTCGCGGGCGCACTGTCGACGGATCTCGCGGTGTGGGAGGCGGAGTACGGAGTCGTGCGCGACGCGACAGGCCTGCAGACCGAGCAGAACGCGCTGCGCTACCAGGCTGTGCCCGTGACCGTCCGTGTCGAGGATCCCGCCGTCACGGGCCGGCTCGCGCACGCCATCCGCGTCGCAGCGGCCGGTCTGCGCACAGGAGCCTCGCTGACGATGAGCGTGGGCACCAGCTTGCCGTCCAACGTGGCCACCTGGCTGGAAGATGCCGGCGTGGTCGCCGCCGTCGAGGCGGCGCCCGCGTGGGCGGAACGAGCGCGGAACCTGGCCGAGGGCGGCGGCCGAGTGCGCCTGCTCGGTGCGTCCGCGGCCGATTTCGCCGCCGTCGCGGGTGGCTCGCCCGCGGTCGCCGTCTATGACGGCGCGGTCGTGTCGGCCGGCCGGATCGAGATGCTGACGTTCCTGCGCGAGCAGGCCGTGTCGATCTCGGCGCATCGCTTCGGCACGCCACGCCGCGTGGTCGTTCCGGTGCTCGCCCCTTGACGCTGAGGAGCACGGGCGCGGGGGATCGTGTGCATACGCATACCCTGAACTCAGGGCCGTGCCGCGCCCGACTCGAAGGGGAGACATGTATGGATGCCACCAGCCGCGCGTCGGACAAGCTGACGATCATGAAGCTGCTCACCGCGCTCGCAGACGCGGACACCGGCGGATTGCGGGAGGCGCTGGCGGAGCATTGCCACGAGGACGCGGTCTTCGAGGTGTTCCATCCGTTCAACACCCTCCGCGGGATCGGCGAGGCTGCCGACGGTTTCTTCGAGCCGCTCAAGGCCTCGTTCCCCGACTACGAGCACCGGCTGGGACTGTGCATCGCCGACGTATACGAGGGTCGCAACGTGGTGTCGACGCTCGGGCATCTGATGGGCACATGGTCGGAGCAGTGGCTCGGCATCCCCGCGACACACGGCCTGACGTTCGTGCGATTCGGGCTGAACGCCGTCATGGAAGAGGGGAAGGTCGCCAAGGCGTACATCCTCTTCGATGCTGTCGACGTGATGAGGCAGGCGGGACGCTATCCGTTCCGCGCGATGCCCGGGAGCGCGGAGCAGTGGCCCCTCCCCCCGATCGACACGGGCGCGACCGCGCTCGGGCACGACGGCGACCTCGGTGGGCGGACGCTACGGATCGTGCGCGAGATGCAGGGGAGCCTCGGGTCGGGGTCCGACCTGGCCGACCACGTCCTCACCGTCGACCACAGTCCGCACTGGCACACGAACATGAACTGGTACGGTCCGGCAGGAATCGGCTCCACCCGCGGGCAGAGGGGATTCGACGACTACCACGGCGCACTATTCATCCAGGCGTTCCCTGACCGCACGGGCTTCCCCCGTGTGCCGGGAGGCCCCGAAGAAGCGCCCGGCCACTACATCCAGGCGGGAGACGGCAGGTTCGCCGTAACGGGCGGCTGGCCCTCCCTGCACGGCACGCACAGTGGGGGACAGTGGCTGGGGATGCCGCCGACGGGCCGCCGGATCGAGATGCGCGTCGCGGACTGGTACCGCGTCGACGAGGACGACAAGCTGATCGACAACTGGGTGCTCATCGACGTGCTCCACATGCTCGCGCAGATGGGCTACGACGTGCTCGACGACCTCACCTTCATGGTCGACCCTCGCAAGCCGCGCTGGATCGCCTGAGCCAGAGGGTCGCGTGAACGCGCCCGTCGCGGATCGCAGGGATCCGCGACGGGCGCTTCTTACTGAGCCAAGGGCGCGGCGGGGTTTGCCCGCAGCTGCTCTATCTGCACGCGCAGAGCGAGCTCGTCGTACACCCGATGCTCCCGATGGATGCTGCCGGACTCGACGAGGAACTGCGAAGCGCCGATGATCTGCACGGGAAGGCCGGTGGCAGCTCCGTACACCCCGTAGCCCGAGTACGAGCCCTCCAGCATCCAGATCGCGGTGATCCGGCGACCGGCTCGGGCCGAGTCGTGCGCGCAGACGTCGAGGACGCGCATCCGCGCGTCGGGGAACGCGGAGTGGATGTCCAGCGTCTCCGTCGAGTACTGCGCAATCCCCTGCAGGGTTCGTCCGCGCGAGGTGTGCAGGACGACGTCCTTGCCGAAATGGTCGGCCAGGCGGTCGTGCCGGTGCGTGTTCCACACCGCGTCCATGGCGTCGAGAACCCGCCGGCAGTCGTCGTCGGCCGCGGTGCGCGGACGGTCGCCGGACACCCCCGCGCGCAGCGGGTCGGCGGGGATCGCAAGTTCGAGGGGTCGCCACGCGGATCGCTCTGCGATCTCCAGCGACAGCCGCTCCAGGTCGAAGCCGAGGTCCGTGACAAGGCGCGCCTCATCGCGCACGACCCACTCCTCGACGATCCGGCCGTCCCTCACGAGGCAGTGTGCCAGCGCGCGCTTCTCGAAATGACGACCCGTCGGCGGCCCGTACTCCGTCCAACCCGTGTTGGTGCCTGTGCTGTAGACGCGGTGCGCCGAGACGAAGCCGCTTCCCCGCTGCTCCCAGACAACATCCTCACCGAAGCCCACTTCGTCGGGGAATGAGCGGATGCTCTGCAGCGTCCCCTGGACGACGGGCTGGACGCCGCGTGAGGTTCCGTAGGCCCCGTGCAGGACGACGTCCTCCGCGTAGTAGCGCGAACTGATCAGCCCCACTCCCCGGTCGACCCAGATCTCGTCCGTGCAGCGGAGGATGTACTCCTCCACGCTGCTGAACGGGGCGAAGGCGCCCGTGGGAAGCGAGGGGGAGTCCTGCGCGGATTCGGTCTGTGGGGTGAGCCGCGGGTCGGCGTGCACATCGGTTCGCATTCGTCTACAGTATACGTATGCATGACGCGTTACCAGAGTGGGCGGTGCAGGGAGGGGCGCGGCGATGGCGGTGACCAGTCACGATGTCGCCCGCCTGGCCGGCGTGTCGCAGGCCACGGTCTCCCGTGCGCTGCGGGACGACCCGCGGGTGTCGCAGCAGACGAGGAATGCCGTGGCCGAGGCCGCGCAGGCGCTCGGGTACGTGCGGAGCGAGATCGGCCGCAGCCTCTCCACGCGATCCACGCATCAGATCGCGATGGTCGCCGACCTCGACAACGCGCTCTACCCCAGGTTGGTCGCGCCTCTTCACGATGCGCTGATGCACCGCGGCTACCGGATGGTGGTACTAGCCGAGCGCGGGGACGAGATGGCCGCCTTCACCCGGCTGCTGGACGGCTCGGTCGACGGCGCCGTGCTCACCACGTCACAACTGCGTTCCTCGCTGCCCTTCATGCTGCGCACCAAGCAGTTCCCCTTCGTGCAGATGAATCGCATCAGCGATCTCGCCGAGGCCGACAGCGTGACCGCCGACAACAGCGCGGGAGCCGCAGCGGTCGCCGGGCTCCTCGCGGCCCAGGGGCACAAGCGCATCGGGGTCCTGGCGGGGCCGGACACCACGAGCAGCTCGCGAGACCGCGAGGCGGGCTTCCGCGAGGCGCTCGACAAGCGCGGGATCGATCTGCCGTCGCGCCGCGTCGCGCGCGGCGAGTTCACCTACAGCGACGGCAGCCGCGGACTTCGCGAGCTGATGTCGGGGGATGACCGACCGACGGCCGTCTTCTGCGTCACAGATCTCCTCGCGGTGGGGGCACTCCACGAGGCGCACGTCATGGGACTCCGCGTGCCGGACGACGTCTCGATCGTCGGGTTCGACGATCTCGAGCTCGCTGCGTGGCCGGGGATCAATCTCACCACGGTGCGGGTCGACTTCCTTCGCATGGCGGAGCTCGCCGCGGACCTGATCCTGGATCGCCTCATCGTCGGACGGGCAGCGCCCACGAGGCATCACGTGTTGCCGACCGAGCTGATCCTGCGCGGCACCCATCGGTCGCGGCTCGCACGGTGAACCGGGCCGCGCACGACCCGACAACACGGCACCGCGACGACGCGCGCGGTGCTGACGAGAATAGAGAGGTGACGCTGTGACGTCATACGTGGGAGTCGTCGACATGCTGCGGTGGATCGCACAGACCGGCCCCGAGCGCATCATGACCGAGATGGCCGACGCCATCGAGGGCGACTTCCGGCGGTGGGAGTCGTTCGACAAAACCCACAGGGTGGCGAGTCACAGTCCGTTCGGAGTCATCGAGCTGATGCCCATCAGCGACGCGGACGTCTACGCCTTCAAGTACGTGAACGGGCATCCGTTCAACCCCTCCCGTGGGTTCCAGACCGTCACGGCGTTCGGCGTTCTCGCCGACGTCCACAACGGATATCCGGTCTTCCTGGCGGAGATGACGCTGCTGACCGCGCTGCGGACGGCGGCCACCTCGGCGATGGTGGCGCGGACTCTCGCGCGCCCCGAGGCGCGGACCATGGCGATGATCGGCGCGGGCAGCCAGGCGGAGTTCCAGGCGCTGGCGTTCCGCGGAGTGCTGGGCATCGACCACCTGCGTGTCTACGACGTGGATCCGGCCGCCACCGAGAAGCTGATGCGCAATCTGGTCCCGAGAGGGTTCGGGGTCATTCCGTGCGCCTCCGCAGCCGAGGCCGCACGGGGCGCCGACATCGTCACCACGTGCACGGCGGACAAGGCAGTCGCCCGGGTGCTCGCCGACTCGAACGTCGCTCCAGGGATGCACATCAACGCGATCGGCGGCGATTGCCCCGGCAAGACCGAGTTGGATCCGGCGATACTCGAGCGCGGCCCCGTGTTCGTCGAGTACGAGCCGCAGACCCGGATCGAGGGGGAGATCCAGGCAGTGGAGCCGGACTTCCCGGTGACGGAGTTCTGGCGCGTGCTTAACGGATCCGCACCGGGGCGGACCCACAGCGAGCAGATCACGATCTTCGATTCGGTGGGCTTCGCGATCGAGGACTTCTCGGCGCTCCGTCACCTTCGCGCAGGCGTGGCCGGCACGCAGCTAGAGCAGACCCTCGATCTCGTCGCGTCCCCCGAGGACCCCAAGGACCTGTTCGGGATGACGAACCTTCCCGTTCCCGTCGGCTGAGGCCGTCGCGCGCGGCGCACGCACGGCCGTCGACGCGCGCTTCACTCAGCCAAGCCAGGGATACTACCTGCGGCGCAGTCTTGACGGCGACCCGGCCAGATCACTCTCCCGCGCCATCTCGCGCCAACGTGGGGTGCACAGCGCGTGCATACGGGTGCACATTCTGGATCCACTCTCTCGAAACCCAATATTCCGCCTGCGGTGGCCTTGACGGAGCGGGGTGGATGATGTTCAGATATACGTATTCATAAATCCGAAACAAGGAGGTTTCCGATGGCACGATCACTCAAGAGGGCGGCGATGACGGCGGCGGGCGCGATGTCCGTCGTGCTCGTTCTGACCGCGTGCGGCGCCGGATCACGTTCCGGCGCACAGTCCGTCGACGCCGTCGACTGCGAGTTTCCCGAGCAGGACCCGGCGGTCAAGGTCAACGTCCTCGCCTACAGCTCTTCCGCGACCGACCCCTTCACGAACATGATGGTCGCCAGCTGCTCCAAGGACGGGGTGGAGGTCGCGCACGCGCCAATCGACTTCAGCGGCCAGTACACGAAGACCGCGACGACCCTAGCCGGTGACACGGGCACCTACGACATCATCGAGATGTATTCGGGAGCCGTGCCGAGGTACGGGTCGACCGGAGCGCTGCTGGACCTGAACGACCTGTTCGAGCAGTACACCGAGTCGCACGACCTCGACGAGCTGGCCCCGGCGATGCTCGAGGGACTGTCCCACGACGGCAAGCTCTACGCGCTGCCCACGCAGGCCAACGTCTTCACGCTCGCCTACCGGGAGGACATCTACGAGGACCTCGGCCTCGATGCGCCCGAGACCTACGCGGACGTCCTCGAGGATGCGAAGGTCATCCAGGAGAAGGGCGGCATCAAATACCCCGTCGCGCTCCCGTTCGCCGACAGCACGTCGACGCTCTACGAAGGCACTCTCGCTTCCCAAGGCGCGACCTACGTCGATCCCGAGACCGGCGAGCCCACATTCCTCTCCGATGAGGCGAACAGCGGCCTGAGTGCACTGGCCGACCTCGCCCCGTATATGGACCCGCAGGTGATCTCGTTCGATCAGCCCCGGGTGCAGCAGCAGCTGTTCAACGGTACGGCGGCCATCGGCATCATGTACTCCGGCCGGCTGTCGGACCTCGCGGACCCCGAAGTCTCGCAGTACCCCGATGCCTTCGCGTATGCGCCCGCGCCGTCGGTCGAGCCCGGCGGAAAGACCAGCTCGATCCTCTCCGTGGACGGATGGTCCATTCCGAAGAACACCAAGATCGACCCCGATCTGCTCTTCCGGCTGATGGTCGCCTCGATCACCGCGGAGGCCTCGGAGCAGGCGGTGCCGCACGCCTTCCCGGCTCGCGTCGACGTCGTGACCGAACGGAACACTCCTTACGCCGAGGCAGTGGAGGCAGCGCTCGCCAACGGCGCCGGCGCTCCGCCGATGGAGACCTGGCTGGGTACGGTGCAGAGCGACACGTCCGCACTGCTTCAGCGCGCGATCACGGGCCAGTCCTCGGTCGAGGACGCGCTCGCTGCGGCGCAGAAGGCCGCGGCGCCCGCGATCAGCGGATCCGCCGGATAGATCTCGGGAACGCGAGAAGGAGACGGGAATGCGACACCGCGACCTGTGGCTGGGGGTGGGACCGACTCTTGCGGTCATGATCCTGCTGCTGGGTGTGCCGCTCATCTACACGGTCGTGTGGAGCTTCCAGAGCGTCGAGTTCGGAGCGCCGGGAGAGTGGATCGCCCTGGGCAACTACGTCCAGGTCCTCGCCGACCCGATGTTCCGATCGGCCGTCGCCTTCACGGTGGGCTACTCCATCATCAGCACGGTGGTGCTCCTGGCCCTCGGATTCGCGCTCGCGACACTGCTCCACCACGCGGGGCGCGGCAAGTCCGTGTTCCTCGGCGTGCTGCTCGTGCCCTACGTGGTGCCGGCCATCCTCGCGGCCACGGCGTTCTCCTGGCTGTTCGACAACAGCTTCGGCGGACTGGTCAACTTCATCCTGGAGAAGACCACCGGCCAGGAGGTGCAGTGGTTCACCGAGACGTGGGCCAATCGCGGCCTCGTCCTCATGGCCGGCATCTGGCTGGGAGCGCCGTTCTACATGCTGGTTCTGCTCGGGGCGCTCAAGGGCGTCCCGGGCGAACAGCTCGAAGCCGCCATCGCCGACGGCGCCAACTGGTGGCAGCGCCAGTGGCATGTGGTCATCCCGACGCTCGGACCGATGTTCCGGTTCCTGGCGCTGATCGGCATCATGAACGCCCTGGGTATCTTCGACATCCTGATCCCTCTGGCACCCAACGCCGAGACGGTGGGCTCCCAGTCGGTGAGCCTCTATGTGTACCAGAACGCCTTCGCCCGCGACCAACAGGACCTGGGCCTGGGCAGCGCCGTGAACGTCCTGATGATGATCGTGATGTTCGTCCTCGTCTCGCCCTTCGTCCGCAACATCTACCGAGAAGTGAAATCAGGCACCGCATGATGCTCCCCGCACCTGCACTTCCCGTCGAGGAGGTCGCTCCGGCGACCCAGACGCTGGTTCAGCCGAAGCGCGCTCGCTCCACGCGAGCCCAGCGGTCGCGTCGAGCCCTGGTCCTCGTCACCCTCGCACTGCTCGCCGTCTGCTTCGTCATGATGTCGCCCTTCATCTGGACGGCCATGTCAGCGCTGAAGCCGACACGGGTGGCGTTCGCCAACCCGCCGGTGTTCTTCTTCGAGCCGACGATCGACGCGTTCGTCCGGCTGTGGGAGACGACGGACTTCGCGTTCTTCACCATGAACACGCTGATCATCGGCGTGATGGCCGTGGTGGGGACGCTCTTCCTGGCGGCCCCCGCGGCCTACGCTCTTGCCCGGTTCGGGGGCCGCACCAGTGCCATCATCCTCGCTTTCGCGCTCCTGATCCGGTCGATCCCGGGCTTCGCGATCATGCTACCCATGTACGACTTCGCCACCGCGCTCGGTGTGTACGACACGAAGATCGCGTTAGCGGTCGCCTTCGTCGCCGTGGACCTCCCCTTCACGGTCTGGCTGCTGCGCAACTTCTTCGCCGCGATCCCCGTGGAGCTCGATGAGGCGGCGATGATCGACGGCTGCTCGAGGTGGGGGTCCTTCCGACGCGTCATCCTCCCCCTCATGCAGCCAGGTCTGGTGACGGCGGGTCTGCTGACCTTCCTGCTCGCCTTCCAGTCGTTCCTTCTGCCGGTCGTGCTCGCCGACATCAACGCGCAGACGGTGCCGGTCTTCCTGTCCACGCAGATCGGCCAGTCCCTGCCCCTGCTCCAGCAGGCCGCGGCCGGCATCGTGCTCCTGACCATCCCGGTGCTCGTGCTCGCGGTGTTCGCGCAGCGCTACCTGGTGGCGGGCCTCGCCGCCGGCGCCGTCAAGGGCTGATCCGTACGCCGCCAACCCCCCCAAGACTCCCACCCGGCTTTCCGCCAGAGAGGCAACGACGATGACCCAGCCGCAGCGCACGATGAGCGACTACCCCTACACCGACGTGGTGGACTTCGTCGAGAGAACGACGTACGTCATCTGGAACGACAGACAACCCGATCTGGTGCACGAGTGGTATCTGCCCGAGACGGTGATCTGGACCGATGGCGGCGACATCGTCGGCGAAGACGCCGTCACCGCGGACACCTGGGAGCGCCGACGTGGCTTCTCGGACTACTACGGGGTCATCAATGACACCATCTGGACGGGCGACGACGAGTCCGGCTACCGCACCTCGATGCGGTGGATCGCGCACGGAACCCACGACGGTGAGAGCCGGATCGGTGCTCCGACGGGCCGCCGAGTGGCCAACAGCTCGATTTCGCACTGCGTTATCCGCGGGGACCAGTACGTCGAGGAGTGGGCCGGCGGCAACAGCCTCCGGTTCCTCGAGCAGCTCGGCCTGGACACGGAGGCGGCCGCGAAACGGCTGACCTCGACGTCCGCGCCACGGGGTGAAGAGGCACGGGAGGCGACCCGGCGGCTCGGGGTCACCGTCCCCGCGATCCCGGAGGTCGTCGACGGCCCGGGCCGCGTGGTGGCCGACCTGCTTCACGGCCTCTACAACGACCGCGACCTCTCCTGGACGGATCGCGTGTACGCTCCCGGTGCGCCGTACTCGTTCAGCACCAGTCGAGTCGGCTTCGGCGCGGCCGGCGCGCGGGCCGAGGTGCAGCGCTGGCTCGACCTGCTTCCGGACCTCAGTCTCGAGATCGAAGAGCTCTACTGGAACCTCGACGGCGAGGACGGTGGACGGGTGGCGGTGCGCTACCAGATCCAAGGTCACGCCCACGACGAGACCGGCAAGGAGCGACCGATCTCGCTCATGGGTTTCCACCATATCCATGTCCGTGGCGAGAAGGTCGTCGCGGAGTGGGCGGAGTACAACGAACTCGCACTTCTCGCGCAGATGGGACGCTGATGGATTACGCAGCTGAGAAGGCCGTCGTTCGCGCGCACCACGCCGACATCATGGCCGCCGGTCCGCAGTCCGTGGCCGACGTTCTCGCGGAGCGCACGTCTCCCGACTGGCACTGGCGAGGGATGCATCCCTTCCACGAGCAGGTCGGCCACCGGTCCGTGGCAGAGTCGTTCTGGGCGCCCTTCCTCGCCTCGATGTCGCGGCTGCAGAACCGTCCGGACATCTTCATGGCTGGACGCAACGAGATCGACGGGTTCTCTTCGGTCTGGGTCACCTCGATGGGTCACTTCATGGGCCTGTTCGACCAACCCTTCCTCGGGATCGCGCCCACCGGCCGCATCGCGATGCTGCGGTACGCCGAGTTCAACCGGGTGGAGAACGGCCGCATCGCCGAGACGGCGATGTTCTTCGACATCCCGCACTTCATGATGCAGGCGGGGCAGAATCCTTTCCCACCGCAGACCGGGGCCCATCTGGTGCAGCCCGGTCCGGCGACTCACGAAGGCCTGATGTACGGGCCGCAGGACCCTGCGAGGGGCACGGAGACGCTTCGGGCCATCAACGCCATGCTCAACGGCATGGGCCAGAAGTCCGAGGAGTCCTACGCCGCACACCTGGCGCACACGTGGCACGACGACATGATCTGGTGGGGACCGGCGGGCATCGGGGCCACGTACACGATCCCGCGGTACATCGAGCAGCATGCGATCCCGTTCCGGGACGCGCTGAACGAGGGGTATCGCTTCAACGGGCACCTCTGCCGGATCGCCGAGGGCGACTTCGGCGGATTCTTCGGCTGGGCCAACCTCACGGTCAGGAACTCCGGTGGCTACCTCGGCATGACGGCGGGTCCGGACGCTGCCGATATGAGGGTCGTCGACATCTATCGAGCGCAGGACGGCAAGCTCGCCGAGAACTGGATCTTCATCGACCTGCTGCATTACCTGAACATGCAGGGCCTGGACGTTCTGGAGCGCATGCGGTCGCTCCGGCACTGAACACGGCCACGAAGAGGAGCCCAGCACCCGGCAGGCAGTCGCGTCCGGGTGCCGGGCTCCTTATCGTGGGTCAGCGCGGTGCCGACAGCACGTCGCTCAGGCTGCGCATAAGCACGTCGGTGAGGTTGTACACGACGATCGATGCACCGGCGGAAAAGGCGGCGGATGCGGCATCCCGCGTTCCCACGATGTCCATGCGGAGGATGCCGGCCTCGGCGACCGCGCGGTGGACATGCCGCGTCGCCTCGGCGACGGGAACGTCATGCGGGCCGGTGGCGGCCGCGAGATCGGAAGGCCCGATCATGAGGCCGTCGATGCCGCGCGTGGTGGCGATCTCCGCGACCGCCGCGACCCCGGCGGGGGACTCGATCATGCCGATGAGGAGCGTCTCGTCCGACAGGCGCGCCCGGTGGCTCTCGCGATCGACCGTGCCGAAGCGGCCCGCGCGGTTGTACGTCGCGAAACCGCGACGTCCGACGGGCGGATAGTGGGTGGCCTGCACCGTGATGTTCGCGTCGGCGGGCGTGTCGAGGTGCGGCACGAGCACGCCCTGCGCGCCCTGGTCGAGCGCTCGCAGGATCGCCCCGTGATCGCCTTCCCCCACCCGCACGACCGACGCGATACCGTAAGCGGCGGCGGTGGCGATGTGCTGGCGGAGGGCGACGCCGTCGGCCGGCCCGTGCTCACCGTCGACGACGACGAAGTCGGTGCCGGCGACGGCGGACATCTCGATGAGTTCCTCATTGGGCATTCGCAGCAGCACGCCGAGGAGCTTCTCGCCCGACCTCGCCCGCAGGCGTAAGGAAGGCGTGTTCATGCCACCATCCCCGCCGAGAGGTCGACGTCCGCGCCGCACAGTCCGGGCATCGCCAGTATGGCGACCACTGCCCGCGCGACTTCCTCCTCGGTGACCATGCGGCCCAAGGCCGACCGCGACACGAAGGCGGCCTCGGCGTCGGCGGCAGAACCGCCCGACCGCTCCGCCTCGAGGCGGAAGTTGCGCTCCATGCGGGGGCCGGCCACCGGCCCCGGGGAGAGCGCGTTGACGCTCACTCCCCGAGGCCCCGCCTCGAACGCGAGCGTCGAGGTCAGGCCGATGACCGCCATCTTCGAGGCGCAGTACGGGGTGCGATGCACCAGGGGCCGCTTGCCCGACACCGAGGCGATATTGATCACGTCGCCGAATCCGCGCTCGTACATCCCGGGCAGGAAGGCCCGGCAGAGCAGGAAGATCCCGCGTACGTTCACCCCGAACACGTCGTCCCACTCGGCGGGCGTGATGTCGACCAGATCCGCCACCGGGCCCGGAACCCCCGCGTTGTTGACCAGGATCGAGATCTCGACCTCGCTCAATCGCGCGTGCAGCGCATCCACGGAGTCCGGGTCGGCCACATCGCAGGCCTCCCAGCGGGCGCGCTCGCCGAGATCGGCCACGACGGCGGCGAGCTTCGCCTCGTCCCGCCCGACCAGCACCACGTCGGCTCCTGCGCCGTGGAGCATCGATGCGATCGCGGCGCCGAGCCCGCTGCCGCCACCGGTGATGAGCGCCGTGCGCCCGGCGAGCGAGGTCATCACGAGGTCGGCGTCAGCGGCGCGAGGTCGGCGTCGAGGGCTTCGTCGATCCAGTCGAAGCGGCGACCGCTGTGGCGCCAGGCGCGGGCATCGCCGGAGCGGGCGTGGCCTTCGAAGAGCTCGACGCGCGCGGCTCGGCCGCAGACCTCGCCGAGATGCGCCGACGACGCCGGATCGACGATCTCCTGGTAGGTCACGGTGCGCAGGTACTTGCCGACCCAGAGTCCGCCGGTGTACCGGGCGGCACCGAGCGTGGGCAGCACATGGTTGGTGCCGATGACCTTGTCGCCGTAGGACACGCAGGTGTTCTCGCCGAGGAAGAGCGCGCCGTAGTCGTGCATCTTCTCCAGGGCCGCGCGCGGCTCGGCAGTGAAGACCTGGACGTGCTCCGACGCGAACCCGTCCGCGATCACGTAGGCCTCGTCGAGGTCATCGGCGACGATGACCTGGCCCCAGTCCCGCCACGCCGGCTCGGCGTAGTCGCGCGTGGAGAGGTGCGGCAGCAGCCGTTCGACCTGCTCGATCACCTGCTCGCCGAGCGTCCGTGAGGTCGTCACGAGAACCGCCGGCGACTCCGGTCCGTGCTCCGCCTGCGACAGCAGGTCCACCGCGGTGAGGAAGGGGTCGGCGGTCTCGTCGGCGATGATGAGGATCTCGGTGGGGCCGGCGAAGAGGTCGATGCCGACCTCGCCGAACAGCTGGCGCTTCGCCTCCGCGACATACGCGTTGCCCGGGCCCGCGATCAGGTTCACCGGTGCGATCGTCTCCGTGCCGATGGCCATCGCGGCCACGGCCTGGACGCCTCCGAGGATGTAGATCTCATCAGCCCCCGCGAGCTTCATCGCGGCGACCGTCGCTGCGGGGATCTCGCCGCGGATCGGCGGAGTGCAGGCGACGACGCGCGGCACGCCGGCCACCTTCGCCGTGATGATCGTCATGTGCGCCGATGCCGTCAGGGGGTACTTCCCCCCGGGGATGTAGGCGCCTGCAGCCTGCACCGGAACGTGCTTCTGGCCGAGGTGAACCCCGGGAAGCGTCTCGACCTCGATGTCGACGACCGAGTCGCGCTGAGCCTGGGCGAAGGTGCGGACCTGCTCCTGCACGAACACGATGTCGTCGATGACCTGCTGGTCCAGCGTTCCCATGATCCGGGCGACGGCGTCGTCGTCGAGGCGGAAGGCATCCGGCGTCCAGTTGTCGAACTTCTCGGCGTAGCGCTGCACTGCGCTGTCGCCCTCGTGACGGATGTCGGCGATGATCTCGCGGACACGGTCTGCGACATCCTTCTGGGCGGTATCGCCGAAGGATTTGGTGGGTGCGCTCTTCAGATGGGTGGCCATGACTATGGAGTCCTCTCCTTGCATACGTATGCTCCAAGTATGCATGCGTCTGTACCTCTGTCAAGATCGCTAGACTCTGACGACATCCGGGGAGGCCGCATTGGGAATCACGAGTCATGACGTCGCCCGGCTTGCCGGGGTCTCGCAGCCGACCGTGTCGCGGGCTCTTCGCGACGACGCGCGGGTCTCTGAGGAGACGAGGCGTCGAGTTCGCGAAGCCGCCGTCCGACTCAACTACGTTCCGAGCGACGTAGGTCGTGCGCTGTCGTCCGGACGGACGCGACGCATCGGGCTTCTCGTGACCGATCTGGACAACCAGTTCTACGCGCACATCATCGCCCCGATGCACAGGGAGCTCGAGCGCCGCGGTTATCAGCTCATGCTGCACACCGAATCCGGCGACAGCGAGACCGTCGTGGAGCGACTGCTCGCCAACGGGCTGGACGGCGTGATCCTCGCGACGACCACACTGGACGCCGTTGCGCCGCTCCGGCTCCGCGACCGTGGGATCCCCTTCGTCTACTTCAACCGCGTGGGCCGCATCGCCGAGGCGGACGCGGCGACCGTCTCGCCCATCAGCGGCCTGTCCGCCGGCGTCTCCCGCGCCTACGAACTCGGCCATCGCCGATTCGGCGCCGTGCTGGGGCCGCGGGAGACCAGCACAGGGCAGGAGCGAGAGCAGGCCCTGCGCGAGGCGCTGGGCGGGTTGGGGCTCCCGTTGGATGCCGCCTACGTGCGCACCGCGCCGTATGACGCGGCATCCGGAGACTCGGCGACGGCCTCGCTGCTCGCCCTCCCCGAGCGGCCCACCGTGATCTTTTGCGGCAACGACGTCGTGGCCATCGGCGCGCTGAACGCTGCGAAGCGGGAAGGCGTACGGGTGCCCGACGAGCTTTCCATCGTCGGCTTCGACGATCTGCCCGTGGCTTCCTGGCCCATCGTCGAGCTCTCGACGGTGTCGTACGATCTCGCCGGCATGGCCGCTGCGGCCGCGGAGGCTTTGACGCGCCGCATAGCCGACCCCACAGAGCCGTACGCGCGCACGGAGTTCGAGACCGCCTTCGTCGAGCGCCGCACGCTCGGCCCGGCTCCCGTGCGCTGAGGACCACGCGGCTGCGGCCGCAGGCCTCTTGCAATTCGTTTGTGCATACGCATACACTACTGACCAATACAGACGATCGGCGGGCATGCCGGTTGACGAACGCAAGGAGCAGCAGTGCCTCTCGACGCGGTGGCCTATCGGCCCTACTCCGACCCAGACGACTTCATCCGTGAGGTGACGGACCTCATATGGGTAGACCGCTCGATCTCGTTCATCCGCCAGAACTACGAGGAGGATGCCGTCGTACACGGTGCCTACGGCACGACGACGACCTGCGACGCAGTCGTCGAGTCCACGCTCGCGCGCATCTCGGCCTTGCCGGACCGTGCCGGTCAGGCGGAGGACATCGTCTGGGAGCAGCGTGGGGACGACGGGTTCCTCAGTTCCCACCTCCTCATCTGGGGCGATCTGCCCACCAGGAGGCACAGCCGCACCATCGCCAACTGCCACTACCGTCGCGGTCGCATGGTGCAGGAGTGGATCGTGCGCGACAGCCTCGCCGAGGCTCTCGAGCGGGGCGCCGATCTGGACGAGCTCGCCCGTGCGCGGGCGTTCACCGGTTACTCGGGCTCGTGGACGCGTCCCGCTCCGGTCGACCCGATCGTGTTCGGCGACTCGGGGGCACGCCCCGACGACCACCGTTCCGAGGTCGAACGGGTGCTGGAGATGATCGAGCGGGTGTGGAACCAGCGAGACCTGCAGAAGGTCGAGTCATACTTCGACCGCGACCTGACACTGATGACGGTGGGCAATCGCCTGATCATCCGACCCGAAGGCTACCGTCGTGCGCTCCTCGGATTCCTCGAGTCCTTCCCCGGAGGCCGGTTCGAGGTGCGCGACATCCAGACCAACTACGACGTCCGCTACGCCGGGCTGCGGGTGGCCGTGACATGGAAATTCGTCGGCGACTACACCGGTAAGCCCGCTTACGGCGCGGTCACCGGCCGGCCCGTCGACGTGCTGGGGATCTCGCAGTTCACGTTCCACGGTGGCGCGCTGGTGAAGGAAGTGCGCATCTGGGACGACATCGCCCTGAGAGCACAGATCGCCGGCATGCGCGGCGACGAGCCGCTCGGCGCCGAGCTTCCACTGAAAACACGAGACGAGAGAAAGAGAAATCAGAATGAGTGACGTCGTACTCGACAAGACCGAGATCGAGCGCCGCACGATCCGGCGCACGGACTGGGTGGCCTGCAACGCAGCGTTCATCGACTGCCGGACGCCCGGGTCGGACCAGAAGGAGAACTACGCCTTCATCGGCGCAGGGGTCTCGCAGAACGCCTCTCAGGTGATCAACCTCGCCGAGAACCACGGCTTCAACACCGGCGCGGCGGGCATGCCCAACGGCATCTCGAACAACCTTCACCTGCACTTCACGGCGGAGGTCTTCATCAACCTCGGCGGTCAGTTCCGGCTGCGCTGGGGTGTGGACGGCAAGGAGGGTGAGTACGTCAGCGCCGACGGCGACATCATCTCGGTGCCGACGTGGATCTTCCGCGGGTTCACGAACGAGGGCCCCGACGACGGCATCCTCTACACCGTCCTCGGGCGCGACGTCACCGGCGGGATCATCTGGGGCCCCTCAGTACTTAACGAAGCCAAGGGCTACGGGCTGTACCTAACTGCGGACAATCGACTCATCGACACCGTCGCAGGTGACGAGGTGCCCGAGGACGTCGCGCTCATCGCCCCCATGCAGCAGCGTTACATCGACGAGCTGTCGAACTATTCCGTCGACGAGATGCGCCAGCGCGTCGTCCAGCCTGGTGATCGCACCTATAGCCGCAACGCGCTCCTCTGCGCGAACCTGCCGGGCGGTGCGGCTGAGCTCGCACTTGTCATCGGCTATGGCATGACCGAGGACCGCCGGCAGGTGCCGGCGATCCACGAGCCGCACTCGTTCAACGTCGCGTGGGTGCGGGCGGTCGAAGACGAGGGGATCCTGCGTCATCGCCACGACAAGGCGCAGGCGATCCTGGTGAAGTCCGGCCGATGGCTTGTGACCCTCAACGGCGACCCTAACGAGACCGTCGAGCTCGGTCCGTCGGACGCTCTCTCCATCCCTGAGGGAGCGTGGCGCGCGTTCCGCTGCGTCGATGCAGGCGAGGCCGACGCCGGCGAGCTGTTGGTCATCAACTCCGGCGACGACCGGGTCTACCTCGACTGGGCTCCCGAGGTGGTGGACGCAGCGCGAGATGCCGATCGGATGCTGGACCCTAACGGATACCTTGCGCCCGTCGGAGTGATGGTAACCGCGACCGAGGACGACTGAGGACCCCCGAGGCGGGAGATGAAGGCGGTGGGGTCACTCGAGCTGACATTGGGCGACCCCACCGACCATTCCGGGAGCTCCGCTCGACCATTTCATCGGGCTGTCGAGCCGCTGCCTCATGCGCGCCGCCGCTGCCCGGGAAGGCTGCGATGATCCCCGTGGTGCTGCTACCCGGCATGAACTGCTCGGCCGACCTCTGGTCGGAATGCGTCGCCGGTGACGTGCTCTACCCGGACCTCACCAGTACCAGCATCGACGACCAAGTGGAATCGCTTCTCGATCGACTGCCAGAGCGGTTCGTACTCGGCGGCTTGTCGCTCGGCGGAATCGTCGCGATGGCGCTCGCCGCCCGTGCGCCAGACAGAGTGAGGGGGCTCGTCCTGGCGGCCACCAACGCGAAGGCGCCGACCGAGCTTCAGCGAGGCGGTTGGCGAGAGTGGATCCGCCGGCTAGATGCGGGCGAGACCGCCCGCGACCTACAGAGCAGTATCCTGCCTGCCCTTCTCACGCCGATGGCGCGTGAAAGGCGCCCCGATCTCTTGGAACGCACGCTAGCGATGGGGGATGCAACGGGCGAGGCGAAGCTGCGAAATCAACTCGTCATGCAGGGCACACGCATTGATCTCCGTTCCAGGCTGCCGCGAATCAGTTCGCCCACATTGGTCGTCTCCGGGCGCGACGATCCGATCTGCCCTCCCGCCTTCCACGCAGAGCTTGTCGAAGCGATCCCCCGTGCGCGACTCGAGACCCTCGACGCGGGTCACCTGGTGCCGATGGAGCAGCCCGCGAAGTTCGGTCGGCTCCTCCGGAGCTGGTCGGTACACCTGCAGGATTGAGTCGTTGAGGTTCCCGGCGTCGCGTGGGTCGACGACGTTAGGCTCAGTCCGCCTCGGGGTGCCCTCGCCTGAGGCTCCCTTCCCATTGGAGGGGCAAGCGCACCTGACTGCGTCTAGCGACTGGGGCGCAAGAGTGCGAAGCCCCCGGCGCGGGTGACGCATTCCTCGCTGGTTACCTCGTCGTACACGCACGAGGCCTGACCGATGGTCGAGTCGGCCTCCGGTCCGGATCGCAGGTGGGCGGCGATGGTACAGACCGAGTCTTCGGTCCCGCCCGCTTGGGGATCCGTCAGCCGGCTCGGCGAGATTCTCAGCCCGTAGCCGCTGCGCTGAGATCCGCCTCTCGCCGAGCGGCGGGTGTACCGGTGCTCGCGGCTCAACGGCTCAGATCCAAAGGGGATGCTCCCGACGCCGATCCCGAGCAGGATGAAGATGATCGCGATCGGCGCGGACCGTTTGACAGTTCCGGTGCCGAAGCGATCGACCAGTCTTTGTAGGGCACTTCGGACGCGGTCGCGGGCGATCAGGCCGACGGTCAGCAGGATCAGGCAGGGCAGGCAGTAGATGACGGTGTACCCGGCGATGACCGCGAGCCCCACCCCCACGCTGACCTCGTTGCTGACCAGGCGTTCAATCGCGATGAAGTACGGGAACGCGTTGGGAAGGTCTGCGGCGGTGAGCAGAACGCCGAAGGGGAGCGCGGTCCACGGGCTGAACCAGGCGGGAAGGGTGATCGGCTGGCGGGGCCGGTCGGTGAGTCGTCGGATGCCGGCCACCACCAGGGCGATGCCGGCAGCGCCGAAGGCCAGGTAGCGCAGGGCGATCACGATGCCGTCGACGGCGCCCGCCGCGGCGCCGGCGGTGAGGAAGAGCGCGGCACCCACGCAGAACACGGTGATCGCCGCGCCGAGCACGGCAACCCCTGCCAAGGGACCCGGGTGCTTCGGGGCGGCGATGAGGATGAGCGTGACGGCGACGATGGTCGCCGGGTTGAGGGAGTCCAGCAGCGCCAGCCCCGCTATCCCCGCGAGGAGCGCGACCGTCATCGGGCAGCGGCCACGCCAGCACCCGGCACGAGGAACGACGTCAGCTCGTCGATGTCGAAGGGTGAGGCATCCACTCCGGCGACGGCGTTCGCGACTAGCGCGTCGCCGACCAGCCGGATCACCCTAGCGCGGACCGGATCGCCCACCTCCGCGGCGATCATGCCCTCCCACCGCGTGATCGCCTCGCGCGCCTCATCAAGCAGTTCCCCGAACCGGCTGTCGTCGGGGTCGAACGCGGCAGCCAGCGCCTGCAGCAGCTCGCGCTCCTCACGATCGGGAAGGGAGAGTTCGAGCCACGCGGTCGCCGCCGTTCCCGCGGCCGCTGCCGTCGTCATCGCGGCATCAACGCTCCCCAGCGCCTCGCGGGCCAGCCCCACGACCAGCGCCGCGCGCGTCGGAAAGTGGTGGATCAGCCCGCCCTTTGACACGCCCGCGGCATCCACCACGGCATTGAACGACGGCACCCGGCCGCGCTCCAGAGTCAGGCGTCGGGCCGCCTCGAGGATCTCATCCCGCATGGTGCCAGGGTAGCAGGAAAACCGACCAGTCGGTCGGTCGAGTCAGTTGCGTCGGCAGTGTCTGCCGAGCCGCCTCGTCGCTCCAGGACGTCGCGCCTCATGACCGCCGTCGCGGCTAGGGCGAGGCATCCGATCACGAGGACGAGGGCCACGACGTGGCGGGGAGGAACCCGGGTTCGGTGATTTCGCGAGCGACGATGGCGAGGGCCCTCCCTGCCGACATCCTCGACCTGCTCGGCGACGTCGGGCTCGAGATCTGGCCATCGATCGGGTTCACGCCCTGAAGCGGAATCGGTACGAGGCGGCCCTTGAAGGCAAACTGAACTTGTCTTCGATCTCGAGTCATTGCGGGGACGGGGGCCCGAGCGCCGGGGCCTTTGCTAGCCGGGCTAGCATTCCACCATGGCCTATTTCGAGGCTCATGACCTTGTCGGCGGGAGCTCGCGCCCGGAGAGGTGATCGAGGTGACGGATGCCTCTGGCCGGTCGCATCGCTACGAACTCCTCACCGTGACCTACTACCCGAAGTCGGATCTGCCCGTGACCGATCTCTTCGCCCGCTCGAGCGCGATCTGGTGCTGACCACGTGCGGAGG
>NZ_JSYE01000012.1:146-186724 GCF_054824025.1 Microbacterium sp. HJ5 | reverse complement strand
GTAGGAGTAGGAGTAGGAGTAGGAGTAGGAATACTCCTACTCCTACCAATCTGAAGACCGGCGAATCAATGAGAACCAGTAGTCCTGAAGTCCGCGTCCACACTGCGGCCGACGAGATCGAGCGCGAGGGTGGTAAGCCGACCGTCGCCACGGTCCGAGAGCGCGCTGGCGTAAACAACGCTGATGCGACTCGTTACCTCCGTGAGTGGCGTGAGGGTAGAGCAGCGTCGGGGGCGACAATCGCGTCCCTCCCCCCGGCTCTCATCGAGCATTCGCAGCGGGTAGCGGGACTCATGTGGGCGGAGGCCTCGCAGCTCGCCGGCGCAGCGCATGCCGCCGTGGAGCGTGAGTGGTACGAACAGACGGCGCTGCAGACCCAGGAAATCGCAGAGTTGGTCGTGAATCTCGACGCAGCGGATCTTGCGGCCAAGGAAGCCGCCGGCAAGCACGCTGCCGAGAAGGCTGACCTCGAGGCAGCACTTGATGCGGCCGCCGCTGAGACGGCTCACGTGCGGGCTGAACTCCGAGAGGTGCGTGAGGAGCGGGCAACGCTTGAGAAGCAGATCATCGAAGAGCGGGCGGCAGCGCAGGCGCTGCGCGCAACGATCGACGCGCTAATCGCCCGAATCCCAGCGGCTGAGGAGGAAGCGAAGTAGGCGACGTCAAACCGAGAACGACACGGTGTGGGCCGCGATGAGATCACGCGCGACCTCCAGCGAGATCCGCTCCTGCTCGATTCGCCGCACCCGTGACCAGCCTGGGTCGATGAGATCGAAGTACAAGTCACGCTCGGCCTCCGTGAGGTGTGACACCGGTTGTGGCTTACGAGGACGCAGTGGCCCGCCGCGCTGATCAGTGTAGGTGCCGTATTTCTCCCAGCGCGTGAAGGAGTCCCGGTCCATGAGAATTGAGCGAGCCGGCACCCCGGCGGCGCGGAAGCCATCGAGGATCTCAAGGCCGTCAGCGTCCATGTCGCCCCAGTAGATCACTGCGGGTGCTTCAGTGATCCACTCGAACGCCGCTATCGTGGCGCCTCCTCTACCGACGCCCTCGATGCTGATGGAGCCGGGCATGGCAGGGAAGTTTAGGGCGGTGTCTTTATTTTCGGAGATGATCACCACTCGAGGGGCGTATGCCGGCGCGAAGTGATCGCCGACAGTGGCGCTGTCGTGTTTGCGGCCGCCCCGCTCGAGATGGTCTGGGTCGAGGTAGGTGAAGTGGATCCGCGACGGATGGTTTGGCGCCAGCCCTAGACCCCCCAGTCCCGCCAATGCGGCGACAAGCTGCTGTCTGGTATTCAGCCACTTCGCGTGGAAGCCTTCGAGCGGGACCTGACGCGGCGTCAGACCTGCGGCGGAGTGCTCCGCAAACCAGGCCCCAGCTCGTAGCAGTAGCTCGAAATCGACGTCCTCGAAGCCGTCGACCTTGCGCAGCATGCTGGCACGCTCGAGCAACCCGGGGAACCGGGTGCGAAGCTCGGCGTCGCGCACGCGACCGCGTTCTAGGCGTCCGGGCCAAGCTCCTCCCACGAGGACCGCTGCCTCATCGATTGTTCCCACCACCAGATGCGAGGGAATCGAATGGTCGACGTTACCGATCCGACGGGATCGGTCTTCGATCGCGGCACCGTGATCGCTGGCCCAGGCGCGCCACTGAGACACCGCACCCACGACAGCTCCGAAGTCTTCCCCGAGCGCAGCCGACGACGTCGGCGACAGCGGGAAGCGGTGCGGCCACCTGGGCGCATCCTCGTCTCCGCAAATCTCCTCGGCCCACGTGCGCTGCAGACGGCGCTCTACGTCGCGGAGGACGCCCGCGGGTGTCCTCATGCTCCGGCATCTCTGGCTCGCATCTCCAATACGTAGGACCTGCCGGTCTTGAGGGCCTTCGCGATCTCCACCACGACGTCCGCATGCGGCTCGAGCGCCGGCGCCTTGTCAATCGGCGCTCCAATGATCAGCTGGAACCCGAGACCGCGCCAGGCATGAACGGCGCGCGAGGTGAACTGACCGTCGGCCTTGATAAATCCCTCGTCGAGAAACACCGGCGCGAACCGTGGGCGGGAGCGCTTCTGATCTCCCAGTTGGAATCGTAGGGCGCTTCCGACGATAAACGCGATCAGCTCCTGCATCTCCCCACCGCTCTTGCCCTGCAGCGACTTGTACACGCTGAGCGGATGCCCGGCGGTGTCGAGGCGCTGCGCGGTGATCTCTACGTGCCTGCGGACGTCGAGGAGCTTGTCACGGTCCACCCCGGCGGCAACGTCGCGCGGAAGGCGCACGTCGTCCTTCCGGCGGATCTGCGCGATGAAGCGCTGCAGATCCTTGAACCGCTTCTCCAGCTCATCATCACTGAGATGCGCGGTAGCCATCGACGCGTGCCTGCGCAGCTCCGTGCGGAACTTCACGACGATCTCCGGCTTGAGCCGGCGCATGTCGATGTACAGGCGGTCGTCGGTCGCGCCGAAGGGCAGGTCGCGCAGGATCTGGTTGATCGGGGCAAGTCGGTCTTCGATCTCCTCGACAGCCGAGTTGAGCGAGCCGAACAGCTGCTGCAGGTGTTCACCGCTCCACGCCAGGACACGGTTGCGCCATTCCTCTCGGCGCTCGCGCAGACCAGAGCGAACGATCTGCTCGTAGATGGCGGCGTAGTCCTCGTAGTGGTCGATAGTCACGCCGAGGTTCGGGTCTTCCCACGCGGACTGGTACTGCTTGAAGGCCGCTTCGATCTGCCAGGTCAGCCGCGTCACCTGCTCGGTGGTGTTCTTGGCGCGCGTCTCGAGCTCTCGACGCACGAGGGTGAGGGTGCGGGTGAACGTGGCCGGCGACTCGGCTTCGCCACCGAGCATCGTCGTCCACAACCGATCTAGATCGGCTGCGAGTTCGTCGCGAACGCTTACGCCACCGTCCGCTTCGATCCGCGCGATGATCGGGTTGACTTCGTCCTCCTGGTCTACGTATGCGGCGTGCGCCTTGTCGAGTTCCTTGATCTGCTCCCCGCGCAGGAAGCCTTCTTGTTGCAGCGCTCGGCACCGGGATGCCAGGTCCTTGATCTGCCGGTCCAGCTCCGCGAGCACGTCATTGTTGCCGCGGATCTCGTCCCGTCGGCGCTCCAGCTCCAGTCTTGCAGCCACCGCGGCGGTCACGTCGATATCGGCCCACACAGCGTCGACGATGCGGCCGCTGGCCTCCTTCTTCGCGTTGAGTGCGGAGACTTCCCCCTGGATCCGATCGGCATCGGCGTTGATGGCGTCGATGCGGCTCTGCAGCTGCTCAGATTGTTGCTCGAGCTCCGCGCGAAGTTCAGAGTTGTCGAATCCGATGACGTTGCGCGAGGACTGACGGCCGTGGCTTCCTCCGGATCCGCGCCTGGTCTGGCCGGCAAGCGTGATGCGAAGGTCCTCACCGCCGAGCTCCTCGGGACCGTTCACGCAGAGGGCGTTGCGCGAAGAGTGCGAGACGTAGTCGGTGACCCAGCTCTGGTACGCGGACTCCTTGAACTGGAGCTTGCCTGCAACGTGATCAGGCTCGAGGATCAGCTGCTTCTGCTCAGACGTACGTCGCACAGCCTTAAAGCTCAGCCGCCCCCTCAGCTTCAGGCGATCGATCTCACGCGAAAAATGCTGGAAGTGCTCATGTGGGACGAGCATCAGCCGTGCCCCGCTGTACAGCGTCACCTCGATCGCGGTCCGCCACTGTTCTTCATCGGGAAGTACATCGATCAGTTCGGCGAGGAACGGGAGATCGGCGACATCAAGTCCGGACGCCTGTGCGGCAGCCTGCCGCATATCGTCGAGGTAGGGATCGATCTTGCCGGCACGCGTCTGGTACGAAGCGAGTTCGTGCTTGATCTCGCGTTGACGCGTAAGCAAGGCTCCACCGTCGATTAGCATCTGGTCGCGTTCAGCGCTCATCCGCTGTGCCGCCGCCGGGAAGTCGGCAAGGAAATCGCGCCCGTCAAGTTGGGCGCGCTCGAACGCCGAGCGGGTCGTGAGGTCGGCTCCGAGAACCATGGTCGCTTCGACCAGCCTCGCCCTACGCTCTTCGCGCACCTCGATTGTGCTCGACGCTTCCTGGATCTGACTGTCCAGCTGCACGAGCAGGTCGCCGCCGGCATCACTATGAGCCTTGCGGGTTTCCTCAAGCTGACGGTGCGCGGTGTTTTCGGCATCAGTATGACGGGCGAGTTCCTGGCGCAGAGCGCGGGCGTCGTCCCGATTCTTCGCGATGGCCAGCTCAAGGATCTGAGAGCGACGTCGCAGACGCCACAGGCCCGCCGGGGTCGAGTCGGCATCGATGGATCCCAACTCGTCGTCCCGGTCGAGCTGCTCCTGCGCGGCGACAAGCTCAGCGTGCGCCTGTACAACCGGTTCAAGTAGCTCGGCGCGGGACTGGGCGGTGAGCATCTCCCGATAGACGTCCTCCAGCTTGTCGAAATGCTCGATGGCAGCATCGGCCTTCGCGTAGGAATCAGGCGTCTCGATCACCAGCTCCTTGTAGAGCCTGTCGACGGTGGAGATGTCCTCGCTAGCCTGGATGCGGGCGAGGAGTCTGAGTGCCTTGGCACCGTCGCCGCCCAGGCCGATGCCGAGTTTGACGTACAGCGTCTGCACGAACGAGGCGTAAGTCTCGTGCTGCTGAAGCGCTGGCCAGGCCGCCTTCATAGGGCGTGACGGGAAGTGGGACTCGCCGACTCGGACGAACTCCTTCAGCGTCCGAAGATCAATACCGCTTGGGATTGTCATCGACCTCATCACGATCTCGCTGGAGCGGGCAGCACGCGCGGGAACGAAGTATGCCCGCAGCGCGGTAAACTCCTCGCCGGTGTCGGCGAGAAATGTCATCGCGACCGCACCCCAGGTCGGCTCGTTGTCGCCCCGCATCACGCTGTCGACGACCTCTCCCTCATCGAGGGTGTCATCGAGCTTTCCGCGCAAGTAGCTGAGCAGGTTTCGCTGCTCCGCGGAACGCGCCCTCCCGCTACCGGAGTCGTTCGAAGCACCGTTGAAGGGCACGTTCGGGGGCATCATCAAGGCGATGTACGCGTCCAGCAGTGTGCTCTTGCCGGCCCCGGACTGGCCGCTGATGACGGTAACTTCGGGCGCAAACTCGACACGTGCATGCCCGTGGAATCCTCCCCAGTTCACCACCTGCAGGGTGTGTGCACGCCACTGAGACTCCGCAGCATCGGCAGGGCCGAGCATCGAGGAGATCTGATCGACCAGAGTCATGCTTCCTCCTGAGCACTGGGGTGCTCTGCGCTGTCGTCTTGCATGGTGCGTTCGGTCAGCCATGAGAGCAGACTGTTCAGCGTAGGGATCGGCAACATGGGCTCGATCGCGGGAGAGATCCGGTACACGCCGTCCTCATCGGTCTTGATCAGCAGCCCCGCACTCTTGATGGCACTGATCGCACGATCTGCACGCCGGTCGTCAGCAACCTGATTGGTCGCCGACTCCGGACGGTTCTCGCGCAAGTACTCCAGCATCTCGGCCCGGCTCACACGAACCTGCATTTCACCACGCGTCCGCTCGTTTCGCTCGCGCACCCGTAGGTAGACGAGCAACGCCGTCTCCTCACGCTGCCAAGCGGCGTTGTAAACCAGCGTCGGAAACTCGCGCGTGCCCGTGTCCGACGTCACCGGCCGTTTGTAGGCGACCTCCCGCTGCAGATCCACCACCAACTCGAGGAACAGGTCGTTCAATCGCGCGCCGATAAGTGAACGCGCGGCCATGAGGGTCTTCCACTCACGCGGATTGCTCTCGGAAGCGATGAACGGGTTCTTTAGAAGCACTACCAGCGTCCGGCGCACGTCCGATTCCAGCCCGCCCTCGTCCCCGTCGAAGAGGGCGTGGGTGGAACGCGGTTCCGACTCTTCTGCGTCACCACCCTGGTCGGGTGAGTCGAGCCGTTCCTCGCTGGTCCACGTCTGGTCATCGGGAGTGTTCTCGATCTGCTCGATGATGCTCACAGCGCCTCCTCCTCAGCAGCCTGTCCCGGTGCAAGCACCGGGACATCGAATACGCGGGTCGACCCGTCAGGCCGGATCGCGACATACAGTTCTGTGTCCTGAGTCCTCGCCAGACCGTCATGGTTGATCGCCAGGTGCAGCAGGCCCAGGGCGTCGACGGGCCGGCGCAACTCCGGCGGAAGCTCCGCAAACAACTGCCCAAGGCTCCATTTCTCCGGCAAGGTCTCCGCCGCCGGCAGCGCCGCGTGAAGCTCAGCCATCCGTGGACCACCGTAAGTACGTAGTTGTTCCAGCGAAAGGCCCTCGGGCCGGTCATCGCCATCACTGTCGTGCAGCTGCGGAAGTGCCGCATCATCGGACGGATCGTAGAACCGTTCCTTGAGGTGCGCTACCTCAATCTGACCGGGAAGCAATGGGACGTAAACCCTCTCGTTGGGCCCCGCCACCGCCAGCCACGCCGAGGTCGCCGCTTCCAGCGACCGCAGAACGCGATCGAGCTCGCGGTCCTTCGTCGCGTCACGCGTCGTGATGTAGGTGCGCAGCACCTCGGTGATCCGACTGCGCTGATCAAGTACGGAGTCCAGTCCCCTCCGCATGAGAGGGACGATCGCCCGCAAGTCGTCGCGGTCGCGGTCAACGAGGAATGACTCCCCTTGCTCGATGAGCGTTGCGATGTCTTCGCGGAGCTGGCTGAGAAGATCGTCGTCGCGCAGCAGCGCGAACGCACCGTCGAAGGCGCGGCCCTCCGCGGTGGCGGTGATGAGCGTGTCGATACGCTCCAAGTAGCGGTCGATCACCTCACCCGGCACCCGTCGCTCGGCGCGAAAGTCCTCGAGGATCTCTCCGCGGACGCTTCTGAACGCTTCCTCGACGCGTTTGAAGTCGCTCGGGAGCTGGGCTACCAGCGAGAGGAGCTCGTCGAAACCCTCGATAAGACGATCCTCACTCATCGGTGTCACCTCGCCCCCGGCTTTGAGCCGGTCCCTCTCTACAGTCAGCTGCGTGATCTCAGCGTCGAGGATCGCGATGCGCGACTCGGGGTCCGGGTTGGACTCCCGGTTAATCCGCCTGGCCGTCGCGACGATATTCGCGATCCTGTGCTCGCTTAGCCCGGTGCGCTCCTGGCGGAGCGTAGTGATGAAGTCGAGCGCCTGCTGCGCATGGGACGTGAGCGAGTAGGCCTCGCTGCCCTCGGGGTCCGTCGATCGGATGAGCCACCGCGAGTTCGTCCAGCGCAGGCACATCTCACGACCGGTTCCGATCGGTAGCTCATCAGCGTGGCCGGAGGTGGCGATGTCAGCGACTGCAGCCTCGACTTGGAGATGAAGCCTCGCGGTCGGCACGGTGCGGACCTCGCGGGAGAAGCAGATGCTGAGGATGGCGACGACGACCGGAGCCTGCCTCTGATACAGAAGCGCGAGCGTCGGCTGTGAGAATGCCTCTGTAACGCGAGCGAACTCCCCAACGATCTCCGTCATGCTGCGGCCCGGTCCCCTCGCCGATCAATGTCCCCGTCCTGGCCAGCATGCCAGCAACCCCCCGACATCCGAGGGCGCTCGCGATGGCCCCGCGGCACAACGGATGACCATAGATGAAATGCACGCAGGCACCCATGGTGAGCGACACCCTTTAGAGGCACTCCCCTACACGTACCTGCACGCCATAAAAGTACCTGGATAATCCGGAAAACGCACCCTATTCTGACGCCATGCGAGGAGGCCTCGAGCGTTGGAAACGAGGGGTCGAATCCAGAGGGGTTCGACAGGCGATCGGCTACGCGCTCGAGGGCATCTGCGATGCTCACCTGCAGCACTCCCCCGGCGTTGACGCGCTCGAAGCATATGGTGCGGCATCCAACTCGACCGTCTCACGGTTCATCGTCGCGAGCGGCAGGATCGGCAAAGACGAGCTCACCGCCGGCGGCCTTCGTGTCTGGCTCACCGGACACGACCCGGTCACGGGGGAAGAACGCGGCCATCAGCGGCTGAGCCCTGACGCCGATCTGCTGCTCGACGGAACGCTCAATCACCCGAAGTCGTACAGCATCGCCGCACTGCTGCATCCCGAGCTCGCCGCCGAGTTCGAAGCGCTCCAAGACCGGCTGCGTGACCGCATCCTGCTCACGTGGCAGACGGAGCTCAACGCGCGGCGCGGGCACGGAGGGCTCATCCGCGAGGCGATCACCTGCATCGAGATCGTCGAGCTGCAGCATCGGCGCTCGCGCGCCCTCGACCCGCACATCCACCGTCACCTCTGGCTGAACATCAAGGTGCTCGGCGCGGACGGCAAGTGGTCGAACCTCGACTCGCGCGTCGCGATGAAACTGCATACCGTCGTCAACGCCGAGGGCGAGCTCGCCGCCCGCACCGATCCCGCCTGGATCGCCGCGCTCGCCCGGCACGGGTACACGCTCGGCGACACTGGCGAGATCGCCGAACTCGCCGGCGCCGTTCGACCCGTCTCGCGTCGGTCGGCGCAGATCGAAGGCAACCGCGCGCGCCTGATCGCGGAGTGGTCAGCGGCGCACGGAGGATCTGCTCCGAGCGTGGAGGTGCTGCAGCAGATCGATCGACGCGCGTGGGCGGTGTCGCGTCCTAACAAGCCAGCCGATGTCGATGAGGCGTCGTGGGAGGCGCGCGTCCGCGACGAGATCGCAGCGATCGATCCGAGTCTGATCACCCCGCGCGCGCCGATTCCAGTCACTGCAACAGACCCGCAAGCCCTCGACCTGGATCTGCTCGCTGCACAGGCGATCGTCGACGCGGACGAGCGGTCCACATCATGCGGCGGGAGGTTGAGCATCTTCGACATCCGCGCGGGAGCAATACGCGCGCTCTCGCGCACGGGCGTTGTTGCGGAGCGCGACCGGCTCGACGACGTGATCGCCGAGATCTCGCAGCGTGCGACGGGTTCCGTCTACCGGCTCGTTGCGGATGATCCGCCGGCGCACGTCAAGGCGTTCATGGCGACCGAGACCGTGCGCGCCAAGGTGCGTCTCGCCGGCCGCTTGGACGTGGTCGCCCGACCCGGGCGCTCCGGGCTGCCGGGCGAGTTGCACCGGCTCGCACCGAACGAGGATCTGTCGACACTGGACGCGTCGCAGAGCGTTGCCGCGTGCGCCATCGCCGGCACGGACGGACTCGTGACGGTGACCGGCCCCGCCGGCACGGGCAAGACGACGATGCTGCGCGCCGCGTTCGCGGCGCTCATGTCGCAACGGCGGCGGATGCTCGTCGTTGCTGCCACGCGGAAGGCGGCGTCGGTGGCGTCTCGCGAGGTCGGGGCCGCGGCATCCAGTCTTCATGCGTTGCTTTCGGACCATGGCTACCGCTGGGGCAACGACGAGGCCGGAGCGAAGGTGTGGACCAGGCTTCGAGTGGGAGAAGTCGATCCCAGCACAGGAGCGGTGTACGGCGGACCAACGCAGTACGTGTTGCGTTCTCGCGATCGGATCGTCGTCGACGAAGCCGGCATGGTCGACCTGCAGACGGCGAACGTTCTCGTCGATCTCGCGATCGAGCAGGGTGTCGGGCTGGCATTCGTCGGCGACACGCATCAGGCGTTGCCGGTCGGGCATGCGGGTGCGATGGGTTCTGCGATCCGGCACGCGAACGCTGCGGTCGAGCTAGACACGGTGCACCGGTTCCGCGATCCCGACTACGCGGCGCTGACACTGCGGCTCCGGGATGCGGGTGATCGCGGGGGTGCGCTGGTGGTTGCGGGCGAACTTGCCCAACACGGACACGTCGACCGGGTCGAACATCACGACGCGGCGCGTGAGCGGATGATCGACGCATACTTCGACTGGCACGCACGCGGCAAGCGGGCGACGCTGGTATCTGGCACGAATGCTGAGGCGGATGCGATCAACGACGCCATCCAGCAGCGGCGAGTCGATCAGGGCGAGCTTGATGCCCGCGTCGCCGCGTGGGGAATCGGGCAGCAGCGCATCCTCGTCGGCGACACCGTCCAGACCCGTCGCAACGACCGGCTCACGGGAGTCGAGAATCGTGCGCAGTGGATCGTGCGCGGCATCCGCGAGTCGTTCGTCGATCTCGTCTCCGTGGGCGACAGCGGCGAGGTGGCGCGTGTGTCCGCCGACTACGCGCGGGAGCACCTGCAGCTCGCCTACGCGTCCACCGTGCACGGTGTGCAGGGCGACACCGCCGATGCGTCAGTGGTCGGGCCGGATGTCGACGCAGCAGGACTCTACGTTGGTCTCACGCGAGGGCGGGTGCACAACGTCGCGATCGTGGTCGCGCGGACGGACGCCGCGGCCCGCGAGTGCCTCGCCGAGTCGATGCAGCGCGGCACTCCGGAGTTGACGATGCAGGATGCGGTACGCGCGGCGCAGGCCGAGGTGCGGCGTGCGGCGACGAGTCGCGAGGCGGCGGTGGCCACCGGACCGGTGGTCGGGGCACCGAGTGAGGGGCGCGGGTTGGGGATCTAAAGCCGACCTGGTGCGATGGAGGACCCAATGAGCAGTAGCCGCCTGTGCGCTGGGACGAGGGGAATCAGCGCGAAGGCGTTCCCTCCGACTCAGAGGTCACAGAAGTCAACCGTCGGCGGAAGTACCCGAGCGCAGACGGATCAAGAACTCTTCATGAAGATCATCGACTCGCCTGAGACAGTCGATCAGTTCGCGCCGACGAGCGGCAAGAGTTGCCGGCAATCCATTAAGGAAGGCCTGACCGTATCTATCGAGCCCGTCGACCGCGAGCAGAGCCATGAGGAGTAGGGGCTGCGGCCTCAAGGGCTCATCACGAAAGTCGACCTCGAATAGTCCATCGCCAACTTCATCGAGGTGATGTTTGTAGACGTCTGTGAAGGTTCCATGCACGACGCCAGATCCTGTGCGATATGCGGCGTAAGCGGTCGGACTGAGTCGTTCGGCACGAGTTTGAGCGCTCGGCCATCCATTGCTTCGTCGACCTGGGATGTCCACCTCGCGGACTCCGGCTGCTCGCAGCGTGTCATCGATCGATCGCTGGATCCGCTCCTCGATTGGCCAGGTGGCACCGCCGCGCTGCTCAACCTGACGGCGCACGTCACGCAGGAACTCTCTTTCGGCGACCAGGCTGTCCATAACGTAAGCGTCATACGGTGAGTGATCACCTCCTTCGTCGTCGACTAGATACGCAACGGTTGAAACCGAATCTATGAACTCGCGTGTCAATGCAAGTTGTTGATTGCCTCCGTGCCCATCCGTGATCTGCCGAACCAGAGTCTGCATCAGTTTCACCATGCGCACGTAGTGTCCGGCGATGATCGCGTGATTCCGCGGGAGACCTGCTGCAAGTTCGGGCGTTCGCAAGTGGGCCACAAGCGTGACGAGCATCATCGCGGCCTTAGCCAGTTCGAACGCCTCTCGGAGAAAGGGTTCTTCATCGAGTGCTGCGCTGAGCGCGTCATAGTCGACCACAGGAAGCGGTGGAAGCGAGTCGCTTAGGTCGTCATGTGACACTAGGTCTACTCCAGTTCGTCGACGGCAGCAGTCTCCAGCTAATCACGCCGGCGTGCTCCCGAACGCGCCATTGCCTGCAAATCGACACGCTGGACCACCGGACATCGCGCCCAGCGGACGAACAGAAGCCTTGCCTTCGAAGGACCTTGTCGTCCTCCCGGGCAAAACGGGTCAAAACGCCCGGGGACGCTTCGCCGGCGACTTCACGTGCTCGTTCGCCATCAAAGTCATGACGAGCGAGCTGTGCATACCCCGATTACTGACCGGCTCCCTGCGATTGCTACGACTCGAGCACTCCTTGATCGCCGTCTGTGGAGGGGGCTAGATCTGTATCAAGCACGACGCGACCAAGAATGCTTGCAGTGGCCTGCACGAGGGGACCGATCTGCACAGGCGAACTCGCGATCGCGATTCCGCCGGCAAAGTCCAAACCAACGGTGTGTCGTTCGTGCTCGCCAACGGAGTCGTCGGGGGCCGGCAGCGAAACGTCCACACGTTCAACAAAGTATGAGTCGGACACGGACTGGACGACTCTCTCTACGTCGTCTCTGACGTTGCTGCTCTCCCGTGCGTCAACGCGGAGGGCTCGTTCGACGCCGCTCACGGATACGGAACTCACCGCGTAGGGCGCCAGCAAAGCGGTCGTAGACGACCAGCGCGGGACGGAAGAGCCCGGGCGAGCCTTCAGCTTGTTTCCCGAGTTGCTGACGCGGACGAGGTAGGGGCCGACCGCATAGCCGATCGTGCCAGAATCTGCGAGCCATCCAACAGGCAGCGTTGGCGTGGAAGGCTTCTGCATTTGCGAGTCCGTTCCGGTTGCTGACTGGTCACCGGCATCCGCCCTCACGCCTGTGTTTGCGTCGATTGGTAGATCACTTTCTGTTGACGCGACTACCTGCTCGGCTTTGAAAGGCACATTGAGGCCAAGGTATGCGCGTCGAGCTGACCACGAAGAAAGGTTTGCTTGGACCAGTCGCGTCAGGTCGAGCCCAACCAGATCGTGCGCGAGCTCTTCGAGTTGCTCAAATTGGAACAGGGATCCCAAATCTGACCAGAACCGCGATCCCGCAGCAGGAAGCGTGCTCTGACCCAACAGCCACGGAAGAACTGCCTTCAGTTCGTCGGTTGTCATAGACCCTTCAATGGCCGGCGGCTCGTTTTCAAAGCCATCTGGTTTTGTCGCCCATTGAACAAGGAGCGCCGTCCGCTCCATCCGCACTACAGCGTCTTCGAAAAAGCTGTTCTTGATGAGGTCCGGGACACCCTCGTCTTCGCCAGGCGCGATGGCTGTGAGTCGTTCCGCGACAGGCTCATCCACCAAGCCACGCGCGCCTCTAAGGAAGTTGGAGCGGACCACCGCGCGGAGCGGGTTGCTGTCTACAGGGGGTGCTGATATCTGGTTGAAGGCGCTGGCATCTGTCAGAAGCGAATGGTGCGATTCGTTCGCTGCCCGTGCAACATCGGCGCTGGACATCGCGAAGCCGGGTTCGTCGACCGACTGGGTGTCATCGATCGCAAGGAAGATGGGGTCGCCGGAGACAACGCGCGCCGTCTCCTCCCCCGCTATGACCGACGCATAGGACGCTCGCAGGAACACATCGCGCATCACGCGGACTCCGCCGACTCGCGGCCAGCTCACCTTGAAGTCCGGGATCGCGCTGTGGTTGAAGTAGAGCGTGTCTTCAATCTGCGCGGATGGCTCCAGCTGCTCGATGTGCCTGCGGAAGAGCTTCTTAACATTCTCCGCGTAGTCTTCGCGAACATAGAGCCCTCTTACAGTGCGGAGATCTTCGACCAAGTCACTCACAGCGTCTTTACCTTTCGGACCAGGTGGGGGCGAATCGTCTCGAGTTCGGTGCGCGTGAGGGACAGCGCCTCCTGCTTCGGGTTGAAGACAAGCACCGTGATTCGACCCGCGATCTCATGGGCAAGCGCTTCATTGAACTGCCCGCCCCGGTACTCGGGGTTCTCGTCGACTGCCATTTTCATATGGTCGTAGGTTTCAAGCTTGACCCAGTTGTCGAGGTTGAACGGATGAAACGTCACCCAAAAGTAGTGAGATTCACGCGACGAGTTGTGGTCTTCAATCTCCTTGGCAGTGTGCCCGTAGGCGATTGCAAGGAACTTCTTGAACTCTTGGTACTGCCGCCCGGGGCTGGAGTAGCGCTTGCATTCGACGATCACGGGCGCCTTCTTGCCAGTCAGCATGTGCCCAACGAGATCGAACTGCTTCTTCTTGTCGCCAAGCGTGAAGAACGTGCAGTCGATCTTGTTGTTGTAGGCATCGAAGGGTAGCTCGATGTACGTTGTCGCCTCGAGCCACCGCTTGAGGGTAGCGGCCCCCTCGCGCCCAATCTCCTGAACGTCCTCTGGCATGGGGTCAGCATAGTGTGGCCGCTTGAAGTGGCCCGCCATCGCGTGTCGTTTGCGTATTTCGACCCGGACATCCGCGCAGCTGACCCATAGGACGGGCCACCAGCGAGGCGGCCATTCAAGTTCATGGTGTCAAGCTACGGGTGACGGACGACACGCGCTTCATCGCGCGCGCAGGTAGCCGCGCGCGTCGCCTCGGATGGCTTGTGCGCTCTACTGGGAGCCTTAGGGATCGACCCGCACGTGAAGGGAATCGCATGACGCGCTTCGTAGACGTACCCGTGCCACAGGAACGATGCGGCGCCGACGAAGCCCGGGTCTGCCTCCGTCGCGTACGGTCGCCGACCGCCCGGGCAATCGTCCGTCGCCCGTTTGAATATCCGGCACGTGGGCTACCGACACAGGTGCGTCTCGTACTGGAGCTGAGTCTCTCGTCGACGATCAGTGTTCACGAGGCCGAAGCGTCTCGCGCTTGTGTCCCGGGCCAGATAGATCTCCCGGACATGCTGCGGCGGCTCGGCGCGTGAGCTCGACGCCGGCAGTCCTGCGCGGCCGTACGAGACTGTATGTTGAGCGGATGAGTTCAGGGGTGGCGTTTGGTGCCAACAGGGAAGACCAGGTTGGGCGAATCGCTCTTGCCGTCAACCACGCAATCAACGGCCACGCGCAGTGCATCGCAGGCGTAGCGATCCTCGTTCTCGTCGCTGAGCACTTCGGAATCGAGCTATTACCTCGGGCTGTCGGCCTCGCCGGTCAGGCCGCCAACGGCAATGTGCTGATCACGGGAACAGCCGCGACCGAGCACATCCGGGCGAATGGCGGCGACGCGCGCCGCGAGCCGGCCCCGACGACAGCCACGACCTGGGCCGCTGATTCACCTTTCCGGCAGTCCGGTCACATGGTCGCGGTGGACGAGCGTACGAACATGCTCATCGACCCGTCGCTTGAGCAGTACGCAGGCTACGGCTTCCCGGACACCGTAATCATGACGCGCATCGACCCGCAGGCGGACGTGTGGACGGTGCTTTTCGAGGACGGCGGGTTCATCGAATACTTACCCACAGCGGATGCCGGCGGGTGGAAAAGCGAGTACGAAGCTGCACGTATCGCGGCCGCGTCAATGGCTCGCGAGATTGCAGAACATCTGAAGCGCGGAGAATCGCCCAACGCTCACCGGGTCACGCTCGACTTCGACGGGGCGATCATACGGTGAGGTCTCGCCCGGGGACCCCTCAGATGAGCCGCACACGACCGCCCGCCCCCCCGCGCACTGCCCGCTTAGGGATCGGCTCAGAACGTGGTGCGGTCCCGCCTCGGACTGAGACGACGACGTGGCGTCGTCACCTGGCGCGAGCGTCAAGGAACTCGATTCGCCGAATCCTCGCCTACCGGGCTCCCGGCGCAGAAGCTTGGGCGTCGACGCCGAAGGCTCGCAGCAGCAGCGCGCGGGGGATCATCCGACGCGGGCCGAGTTGGACCGTGGGGATGGTCCCGTTCTCGATGCCGAGCTTGATCGTGCGGTAGTCGACGCCGACGAGCTTCGCGGCATCCTTCATCGTCAGAGCCAGGCAATCCTGTGATCGGTTCATCGCCCTTCCTTCCTGTGAGCCAGCAGTGTCAGTCTCCCTTCGTCGCAAGGTACCACACGTGTGAGCCAAGATCGACAGTCTTCTTCGCGAATCTTCGAAGACCTGGAATAGTGGGCGTCATGGCAGACGTCGAGGCGTATGACTTCAGCGACGAACGCGTTGATCTCGGCAGTGGGGTGACGCTCCCGAAGTCCTGGCGCGCGCGCGTGTCGGGTGAGCAGGACGTGCCCGGCACGATCACGGTCCGCGTGGAGTGGGATGACGTGCTGAGACGCACGGCCGTCTCCTTCGCTGCGCTCGAGCGCGAAGCGGAAGGCGTGGACATCACCAGCCAGGCGCTCCGCGAGGTGCGAACGCACTGGATCATGACGAGGTCAGCCCTCGATGTCGTCACTGTCGACGTCGGCTCGGAGGATGGCGGCGATCGCGACCGCATTCCAGTGCGCGAGTTTCTCACTCGCGTGCGGGCGCATCAAGAGCGCGAGCCCTTGGAGTCACTCCACGCTGCGATCTCCGTTTATCGCGTCGCGACGGCAATCAGCTATCCGCCGCTCAAGCTGGTCGCCGACACTCTGCAGATCAGCCAAAGCACCGCGACGCGCCTCATGAGTCGCGCGCGCGACTCGGGTCTGGCGCCGGAGGTTCGGATCCAGGAGCCGCGGCGGGCGCCGGCGGTGGACCCGTACAACCCGGGCTACCCATTCGATCCTGCGGCGCCACACCGTGGGTCGACTCAGCCCGGAGGACCGTCAATTGGACGGTGAGCAGCCAGTCGGTGTTGCCGCATGAAGAGTGGTTCGGCGCCAACAGCATCGGAGCGCTGTTTGAGCAGATTGCACCGAAACTGCGGTGGATGATGCTATGGGCTACCAATGTGCTCATTTGGTTTTCATTGCTCGCCGAGCCGATTTCTGATGGTCGACCGTCTTGCGTCGTAGGCCTCGCGCGCCCCTTTTTTCTGCGGTTTCTTGCCCACATTCTGCCCGCAAACTGTTTGCCGCAGCCTGTTTTCACAGGTTGCGAGACGTGGTTCGCGTCCGTCTAGATCCGCGTAATTACGCGGTTTTTGCAGGTATGGGCCTGATTGAGCATTATGCTTAGTCGTGTTCGAGTCCCTCCAGGGGCCTTACCCGCTTACGCATAGGGCAGCGCGTAATCATGACCTCCGTGCTGCCCGCGAACGAGGGCACGGCACGGGAATCATCGCCCCGCTAGCCTGACAATGTGTCATCTCGTCACACCCGTAATCGCTGGCGCGTCGCGCTCCTGCTCGTCGGCGCCCTCTTCGCGGCGATCCTCGCCTCGCTTCTACTCGCGCCGGCGATGGTGTCGCGCGAATGCTTCTCCGTCGACGTTCCTGGCGACGGCGAGTACTGCGGAGACGTCGCCACCGACACGCTGCTCGGCTACGAGGGGAACACCTCGCTGTGGATCGCCTCGCTCGTGCTGATCGTGGTGGGCACCGGCATCCTGATCACCGCCCTACGGCGACCACGCACCCGCTGACTCCCCTACTTGTCACCGCCGAAGATCAACCCGATATCGATCGGCATCGCGGCGACAACCGGGGTCCAGGTCGCGCCGTACGCGCGCTGGTAGATGCGTCCGCCGGTGTTGACGAGTGCGAGCAGTCCCCCGCCGGCGGCCAGCGTGCGGCCGTCCGATCCGTCGAGCTGGGTCCACGCGTCGCCGCCGAACTCGTAGATCTCGCCCTGCGTGTTCGTGAGGAAGACGTGGCCGTCGTCGCTCGCTGTGATGTCGCGGCCGTCGCTGCCCGGCATCTGCTGCCACGAGCTGCCGCCCCACCGATAGAGCTCGCCGTCGGTGTTGACGAGCCAGACGTCCTGACCGGCTCCGATCCGGACGGCGTCGCTTCCCGGCATCCGCTTCCATTTCTGCGATCCGGGCGCCAGCGTGTAGATCGAGCCCTCGGAGTTCACCAGCCAGGCGGTGCCGTCGTTGGCGACCGCGATGTCTCTGCCGTCGCTGCCGGACAGCTGCGTCCACGCGCCGCCCGCGTACTCATAGATCTTGCCGACCGTGTTGACGAGCAGCACGCGGCCGCCTCCGACCCCGATCGCGACGCCGTCGGAGCCGGGCATCTGCTCCCAGCGGTTGCCGGCGTAACGGTAGATCGCGCCGTTGTCGTTGACGAGCCACCTCGACCGGGGCTCGATGCCGTCGTTGCCGACCGCGATGTCCATGCCGGACGAGCCGATCATGAGCTTCCAGGTCGCGCTTTTGAAGGTCTGGGCGACGAGCGCCGCCGCCTCGGAGTTGGGGTCGTCGACAGCGGCCTCGACGATGGCGCCCTGCTCTTCGAGCCCGTAGTCGCCGAAGTTCTTGCCGGGCACGAGCTGGAACCTGTACGAGGCGGAGTCGCTGCCGATCACGTGGTCGGTGAAGGCGTTCCATCCGTACCAGGTGATCGGGAAGTGATGCAGCTGCCACACGTGCGTGAGCTCGTGCGCGAACTCCGCTTTGTGCTGTAGGGGGTCGGCATACCACTCGCCGAGGTACATCTTGTAAGGGTCGCCGGTGAGCGTCGGGCGGACGAACGGGCGGTCGTCGAGCCCGGTCCCGTCGGTCAGCTCGATGTCGTCGCGCACGGCGAAGTCGCGCTCGAAGATGCTCAGCGCGAACTGGTACTCCTCGGGAGTCATTTCCCGACTGGCCATTTCCTGCCTCCTTGATCGCCGGTGAGCGCGGGCTCACCGGACCGGACGCCGAGACCAACCCCTCAGCGCGTCATGGGCGGAGCGGTTCGGAGATCTCGCCGCCCTCCTCGGGATCGCTGCTGGCCACCGACAGGTCGCCGTGAGTCACGTCGGAACCGCCACTCGTGGGCGCGGTTCGCTTGATCGGGTCGATTGCATCGGTCGGAATGGTGGGACCGAGGTGTCCGCTCGAGCGGATCTCTTCGATGTCGACCTTGCGCTTGCCGCCGAGCGCCTTCTTGAACGCGTCGACGAAGGTGGAGATGAGTCCCATCGCGGCGACCCTCCGTATGCCAAGGGAGACTGAAGACCAGCCTCACGGCCGAATGAAAAACCCCCAAGCGATGCGCATGCCTGCGGACCACCGTGTCCGCCTGAGCGGGACAGTAGCACTCGGTTGCGGTCGCGACAATGGACCGGCGCGAGCGGGCGACGGGTGGCGGGTGCCTGCCGGCGGGCGGCGAGAGCCGAGCCGTGCCGCGGCGCGTGGCGGTGGCGCGGGCGCTATCCTGACCGCGTGGCACCCCAGCGAAGCGGCGAGCACATCGTGCTCATCTTCGTGGGCGCGTTCGTCGCCTTCGTCGTCGCCTCTCTGCTGCTCGCACCGACGACGACGCCCGGCATGTGCGTCGACTCCCCTGATCCGGATGCGTCGTACTGCACGGAGTTCCCCATGCAGACCCTGCTCGGGTTCGAAGCGAACGCGTGGGTGTGGATCGGCGCTCTCGTCGTCATCGTGATCAGAGCCGCTGCGTTGATCGCACGGGGCCGACGTCGGCGGCGTGCTCCTCGTCAGTAGGCTGGCCGCGTGGCAGACAGCACCGCGACGCGCAGAACCATCGCCTGGGCGGTCGCGGCGCTCACGGCGGGGGTGCTGCTCGTCTACCTGCTGTGGATCGGCTGGCTGTCGACCATGGCGACCGAGGGCGATGTGCCCCCGGTCTCGTCCATCCCGCTCCCCGCGGGTTCCGAAGTCATCGGCGAAGAGCTGTCCTGCAGCAGCGGCGGATGCACCGCGGTCATCGAGGTTCTGCCTCCGGACGGGATGTCGCCTGCCGAACTGGCGGCGGCACTCGGCGCCGCTCCGCGGCTCGAGATTCCCGGCAACCTGCTCGATCCGCGAACGATCAACGTCAGGGCCTCCGCCGGCGAAGAGACGCTGACGCTGCTCGCCGACTACTTCTCGCACCAGTACACACCCTGACGCGCGACCGCGAACATCCACCGCCGCCGCCACCACCGCCACCGCCACCACCGCCGCCGCCGCCAACCGAACAACGCGCCGACCGGACCCCGCGTGCGCCCACCGGACAACGGTTGCTCAGGAATTCGCAAAGCTCCCCTGAAGAGGCCGTATCGGCGACGGCGAGCGCCCTAGGTTCATTCCTGGGTCGCACTTCGTGCGCGGGGGGAAGTTCGGGGGCTTTGCGCCGCCCTGTTTCAGCCTGCCACGGGCGCCCGACCGGGGCACGGCATCGGCCATCGGCTGCATCAGTCGACGGGCGTTCCGCTCTGGTACCTCGCCCGGCCCCCAGAGCCGGAACCTCCCCACTGAAAGAGAACAATGACTGATACGCAGCAGCCGTCGCCCGCTCCCCAGAATCAGCCGCCGGCCTACCAGCCGGCGCAGCCCGTCTACCAGCAGCCGCCGGTCGGGCAACCCGTTCAGGCTCCGCTCAAGCCCAAGCCGGCCCGTAACGTGCTCGGCATCATCGCGCTCATCGCCGCCGGCGTGGGCTTCGTGTTCGCCTGCATCCCGGGCGCGCTCCTGGTCGGCTGGCTCCTGCTGCCGATCGGCTTCATCCTGGGCATCGTCTCGCTCTTCATGAAGGACAAGGCGAAGTGGCAGGGCCTGACCGCCATCATCGTCTCCGTCATCGGCACGATCGTCGGCTTCATCGTGTTCTTCGCCGTCGTCGCGACCTCGTTCAACAACGCGTTCGGCGACTCCGACGTCGAGATCAGCGACGGCGACACGTCGGTCGTCGAGGAGGGCGAGGAGTCCGCAGGCGACGCCGGCGCCGAGGTGGGCACGCGCGAGAACCCCGCCGCCATCGGTTCCACCATCGAGGGCGACGATTGGACCGTCGTCATCAACTCGGTCACCCCCGGTGCGACCGACCAGGTGCTCGCCGCGAACCAGTTCAACGAGTCGCCCGACGCGGGGACCGAGTACCTCCTCATCAACTACACCGTCACCTACACGGGCGACGACGCCGAAGGTCAGATGCCCGCGTGGGTGACCCTCGACTACGTCACGGCCGACGGCGTGACCGTGAACAGCCTCGACAAGCTCCTCGTGGCTCCGGACGCGATGGACACCACGAGCGTCCTCTACGCCGACGCCACCGCGACCGGCAACACGGCGATCCAGGTGCCGAGCCCCGTCGACGGCGTCATCGCCGTGAACCCCGGCATGATGTCTGACACCGTCTTCGTCGCGACGAAGTAAGCACGGAGACAGACAAGGGGCCGGAGAGCATCGCTCTCCGGCCCCTTCTTCGTTCGGTCACCGGCGAACGCTGAGGAACTCCCCGATCGCCCTTGCCAGCTCCCCCGGTGCCTCCTCCGCCACGTGGTGGCCGGAGTCGATCCCGCGGCCCGTCACGTCGTCGGCCCAGTTCCGCCAGATCACGCTCGGGTCGCCGTACAGCTGCTCGAGGTCGTCGCGCAGCGACCACAGCACCAGTAACGGGAGCTGCAGCCGCCGACGCGCCGCACGGTCGGCGAGCTCGTCCGCGCGATCGACGGTGAGCCCTGCGCGATAGTCCTCGAGCATCGCCCGCACGACCGTCGGGTCGCGGATGGCCCGCAGCCATTCGGCGTGGTTCTCGGCGCCCATCGTCTCGGGGTCGCCGCGGTACCAGGCATCCGGATCCGCGTTGATCACGCGCTCGGGAATCTCGGGCTGCGCGAAGAAGAACCAGTGCCACCACTCCGTCGCGAAGCGCGCGTCGGCGCGCGCCAGATGCTCGCTGATCGGGATGCAGTCGATGAGCACCAGGCGATCGATGCGCTCCTCGTGGTCGAGCGCCATCCGCAGCGCGACGTAGCTGCCGCGATCGTGGCCGACAAGGTGGAAGCGCTCATGGCCGAGCGCGGTCATCACCCCCAGGAGGTCCCCAGCGGCGGCGCGCTTCGAGTGGGCTCGGTGGTCGGGCGACGGCGGCGGACTGGTCGACCGCCCGTACCCGCGCAGGTCGGGGCAGACGACCGTGAAGCCCGCCTCGACGAGAAGCGGCGCCACGCGGTGCCACGTCGATCCGGTTCGCGGATGCCCGTGCAGGAGCAGCACGGCCGGCCCGGCGCCGCCGTGTCTGACGTGCACGCGCTCGTCGCCGACGGGCAGGTCGCCGATCGAGAATCCCTCGAACATGACCTCATTCTGCTATCGACAAGAAAATCCTCGTCCGCGAAGCGCACCGATCACCCGCTGAAGGGCACGCCGGTCGCCCCTCCGCGTTCCCGCATGCTAACCCTGCTCCCCCGCCGTGAAAAGCCCCCTTTGCTACACGACGGACCCCGCCTAGCGTGGCCACTTCGATCGGTCTGCTTCCCGATGGGGGAGGCGGGACCACCACTGAAAGGAAGTGCACATCATGTTGCGCAAAAGCAAGATTGCTGGCGCCGGAGTCGCCCTCGCCCTTTCCGCCGCGTTGGGAGTGCTGCCCGCCGTGGCCGCCAATGCGGCACCGCCGGTCGCCAGCCAGTCCGTCGTGCAGAAAGTCGCGGTGCCCAGCGCACTCGACGTGACGGGTGACGGCTTCACGGGTCAGATCACCGACCTGACCGCTCGAGCCGTCGGCGGCGACATCCAGCTCACCGGTGTCATCGAAGGTGTGCTGAACGGCCAGACCATCGCCCCCTCCTCGTTCACTACGGTGGTCGACAGCCTCGACGTCGCCAGCGACTGCACGATCCTCGATCTCGACCTCGGGCCGCTTCACCTCGACCTGCTCGGCCTCCTGATCGACCTGAACGAGATCCAGCTCGACATCACGGCTGTTCCGGGCGCGGGCAACCTGCTCGGAAACCTCCTGTGCGCGGTGGCCGGTCTGCTCGACGGAGACGGCCCCCTGACGGGCATCTCGGCCCTGCTCAACCGCCTGCTGACGGGCCTGGGTCTCTGATCTGAGCTGATCCCAGCCCTGGCATGCGCCCCCGGCCCGGCAGACCCTCGTGTCTCCGGGTCGGGGGCTCACCTCGTTCCGGGGCACCCGCGCGCGGCGCCGCTGGCGGTAACGCTCGCCGGGCCTGCCACTCTCCCGCCATAGGATCGGACCACCACCGACCCGAAGGGCCCGCGTGACCGACTCGAGCCGCACCGAGACTCCGCCCGCCCGGCTCGCGCCCCTCTACGCCGCCGGCTTCGTCACGGCGTTCGGCGCGTTCAGCGTGGCCGCGGGCCTCGGCGCCTCGGGAGAGGAGATCGGGCTCAGCCTGCTGCGGATCGGCGTGCTCCTCGCGCTCTACGACATCGCCGAAGTGCTGCTGAAGCCGGTGTTCGGCTCGCTCGCCGACCGGATCGGCCCCAAGCCCGTCATCGTCGGCGGTCTGCTCGCCTTCGCCGCCCTCTCGCTCGTGGGCCTCGGCGCGGAGAACACGGTCCTGCTCGCAATCGCCCGCCTGGGCCAGGGTGCCGCGGCGGCGGCGTTCTCACCGGCATCCTCTGCCAGCGTTGCGCGTCTCGCCGGCCCCGGCCGCACCGGACGCTACTTCGGCCGCTACGGATCGTGGAAGAGCCTCGGCTACACTCTCGGCCCGCTGCTGGCGGCGGCGCTCATCGGGGTCGGTGGCCTGCCCCTCCTCTTCGCCGTGCTCGCCGGCGCAGCCGCGATCGTGGCGATCTGGGTCGCCGTCGCCCTGCCGCCGATCAAGCCTCTCCCCCGCCCCCGGTACACCGTGCTCGACCTCGTTCGGCAGACCACCGATCGGCGGTTCGTCATCCCCACGCTCGCGCTCGCCACCTCGACCGCCGTGCTCGGCGCGTCGGTCGGGTTCCTCCCCGCCCTCGCGACGCAGGACGGCTCGGGGCTCTTCGCCGCGATCGGCATCGCGTCGGTACTCGCCCTGACCTCGGCGCTCGTGCAGCCGTGGATCGGGTCGCTGCGTGACCGCGCCACGATGTCGGACCGCGCCGGCGTCGTGCTCGGCCTCGTCGTCATGAGCGCCGGCGTGCTCGTGGCGGCGGCCCCGTGGGGACCGGCGGGACTGTACGCGGCGGCGGTACTCATCGGCGCGGGCATCGGCGTCGTGACGCCTTACGGGTTCGCGGCGCTGGCCGACTCGACGCCGCCCGAGCGCATGGGCCGCACGATGGGGTCCGCCGAACTCGGACGCGAACTCGGAGACAGTGCAGGTCCGCTGCTCGTCGGCGCCGTCGCCACCGCGGTCAGCCTCCCGGTCGGGCTCGCGGCGCTCGCGGGCGCCACCCTCGCCGTCGCGCTCGGCGTGGGCGTGACGCCTGCGAAACGGCCGACCGACGCTACAGGTTGACCCGCTACGGATCGTCAGCCGCCCTGCTTCCGGTCCCGTGACCGGAACGCGGGCCGTGCGAGGGCACGCTTCAGATCCGGTCGGCCACCGTGACCAGCGCCACGCCGGCGACGAGATCCGGCGGAACCTCGAGGACCCCGGCGCCGGTCGCGTCGAAGAGACGCACGGTCGCGGCATCCGACTCGACGTCCGCCGCGATCACGCGCAGCTGCACGCGAGGATCCCGGCCCGACGGACTCGTGATGCCCACCGCCCCGCGGTGGACGAGCGCTCCGGGGATGTTCAGCACAACAGCGCCGTGCTGATCGATGATGTGGAGTTCGTGATCGGTCCAGACGAACGTCGATGCGTGCACGTCGAGCCGCACGAGACGGGCGGCGTGCAGGTACGCGGCCGCCTGCGCGGCCTCCGCTGCCTGACGCGTCATGGCCACTCCTTCCCGCACCAAGGAGTCCGACGCAGGATCGGGTGATACCCGCCCGCCTAGAACGCCACGATGCCCTTCCCGACGCGGAGCGGGCGGGGGCGGGCCGAGGGACTCGCGCGCGTCAGCTCAGGGTGCCGCGCACGATCGAGTCGCCAGAGTGCGCAGGGTCACCGTCGATCGGCTCGACCGACACGTCGACGATGCTGTACTCGGCGAGGTCGAGGCCGTCGGGGATCACGAAGCTCCCCGACTCGCCCTCGAGCACCCCGAGGCTGATGAGCGCCGCAGCGTCGTTGCGGATGAGCCACACCTCGCGGTAGCCGTCGCCCGCGGCGGCCGCGTCGAGGGTCACCATGAGGGTGCGCGACCCGTCGCGCGCCGCTTCGACGTCGGCGCTTCCACGCGCGTCGGGGTGGTCGGGGAACGGGTCGAGCTCGGCCGCGGCGACCACCTCGGGCGTCGTGGTCGCGGTCACCACCCACGCGCCGATCCCGACGCCGGCGACGAGCACCAGCGACGCGGCGAGCGCCCAGAGCCAGGGCCGGCGGGAGGCGCGCTTCGGCGTGGCGGGGGGCGGGGTGGGTGCCGTCGGCTCGGGCACGGTTTCCCGCTCGGACGTCGCCGCGGGCGCGGCATCCGTCAATCCCAACTCGTCGACGACGCGCCCCCACACCCGGTCGGGCGGAGTCTCGAGCGGGCCGTCGTCGATCGTCGCCCGGGCGAGCACCACCGTGCGGCGCAGGTCGGCGAGCTCGGCGGCGCACGCAGCGCAGCCTGCGAGGTGCTCCGTGTCGACGCTGCTCGCGACCGGCTCGCCGAGGGCGAGCAGCGTGAGCTGGTCAGGGTCGAGGTGCGACACGGGGAACCTCCAATCTGTCGCGCATCCGCAGAAGACTTCGCCGCAAGTGGCTCTTGACGGTACCGAGCGGCATGTCGAGTCTGCGGGAGATCTGCTCGTGGGTGAGGTCGTCGTAGAAGGCCAGCCGCACGACCTGCCGGGCATCCGGAGGCAGTCGGTCGATCTCGTCGGCGAGGAGGACGGCCGACGCGACGTCGGGTGGCTCGCGCACCAGGTCTTCCGGACGGGTGTTGCGCGCGAGCTCCTCATGCAGCTGGCGGATCTTCGCGCGCGACTCGTGCATGTCGGCGATCCGCCGGCGCGTGATCGCGATGAGCCAGGTCGACAGCTTGCCTTTCGCGGGCGAGAACGAGGCGCGGGACGTCCAGGCCGAAACGAACACGCGCTGCGTCACGTCCTCGGCATCGGTGCGGTCGCCGAGCGAACGCAGCGCGAGCGTGAAGACGACCGGTGACCACCGGCGGTAGATCTCGGCGAGCGCCGCCTCGTCGCCCGCGATGAAGCGCGCGTCGAGGGCGGCTTCCGCCGCTCGGTCGTCGTCCATACCCTGTTCCGCTTCGTCCCGGTCGTCGATGGCCGGCAGGCTCACGCTACCGCCGGGGCGCTCGCGTGTCTGCCGACGGCCGCGAAGAACGGCCCTCGAGAAGACATTCCGCCGGTGGGCGCGATTCGGATGCAGCATCCGCTCACCTCTTTTCGGTGCGCGTGCATCCGAACGGCGTGCCACTGCGGAACAACCAGTAGCGCCACCTCCGGCGCCGCCGTCATCACCGAAGGAGCTGAACGATGAAGAAACACATCCGCACGGTCGTCGCCATCGCCGCCGCGGCCGCCCTCACCTTCGCCGCCGCGCCCGCGCACGCCACCGGCGGAGCGAAGCCGACCGGCTCGATCGTCGACATCGCCGTCGCCGCATCGGGCGGGGGCACTCCCGACAGCAACCCGTGGGACTACGACATCCTCGTGCAGGCGGTGCTCGCCACCGGCCTCGACGGCGCACTCGCCGACAAGACGGCGACCTGGACCGTCTTCGCACCGAACGACCGCGCGTTCCTGCGCCTGGTGCGCGACCTCACGGGGGCGACGCCGGCCTCCGAGAGCGAGGCGCTGACCACCATCACGAACGCCTTCACGACCGACGAGATCGCGAACATCCTGCTCTACCACGTGGTGGCGGGCCAAAAGCTCAGCCCGCTGAAGGTGATCACGGCGAAGTCACTCACGATGGCCAACGGCGGCATCGTCAAGCCCCGCGCCTTCACCCTGCGTGACGAGACACCCGCGCTGGCCGACCCGAGGCTGGTGCTGTGGAAGATCAACATCCCCGCGGCGAACGGGGTGATCCACACGATCGACCGGGTGCTCGTCCCCGCGTCCTGACCTCCCCTATGCAGGACGCCGTCCGGCCCCGCCACTTCTCCGGCGGGGTCGGACTCTCTTTACGGGGGTGGGTGCGGCCACGTCGCCAGGCGTCACGACGGGAGGAGCTCGCCTCGGTTGGTCGCGCCGGCCGGCGGGGGCGTCGGTCAGACGGTGGCGCCGCACATGCCGCAGACGCCCGTCGACGGAACCTCGACCCAGCAGTTGGGGCACACCGCGCGGGGACGTTCCTCGACGGCCGGGCTGCGGCGCGGGGCCGCGCGACGGTCGGCGCGCACCGGAGCCGGAGCGGCCGCCGGCTTCTGCGGTGCCGGGCGGTGCGCGAGGCAGTAGAACCGCACGTATCCGCCGTGCTGCTTCGGATGCCGGTGCTTCACCGCCCACAGCTCGGTGCGAGGCAGCGGCTGCGAGTCGCCGCCGCAGACCGAGCAGCGGGTGTCCTCGCCGGGGAAGACGTCGGCGACCAGGGTCGGTGTCTCGAACGCGAGATCGTCTCGCCAATCGGACGACGCGACGATCTTCATGCTGGATCCCTTCCCCAGGCTCCTCGACCAGGAGCACCTCCACGAGGGTACCCGCCGCGGCTGAACACGAAGTGCACGAGCGGATGCCTCGGGGCGAAGCATCCGCTCATCATCGACGCCCGGCGCCGCAGCGCCGGGGACGCCGAGACGGGGCGGACCGACATCCGCCGTTCGCGGGGAGTTCACCGTCGCGAGGTACGGTGCCTCAACTATCGCAGCGGCTCGGAGGGAGGGGCGATGAAGGAGATCACCGACCTCTCGGAAGAGGACGCCGACTGGCTCGCGGGCCACGTCGCGACTCTCGAGCGACTCGACATCGACCTCGATCCCGTCGTGCTCGACGCCTACCTCGAGCGCGCCCGGGTGTCGGAAGGGACGCTCGTCGTGAACCTCGTCGGCGCCGGCCTCGGGCAGATCCTGGTCGACCGCCTCGACCTGCGCTGGGTGTCGGTGACCGACAAGCGCGGCACCCGCATCGGGCTCTACGGCGACGCCAAGAAGACGCTGGTCTTCCCGTTCGAGGCCGTCGCGCGGCGCCGGGCAGGTGAGAGCGGCAGCCTGGCGAAGTACGTCGCCGAGACGGTCGCGACGATCCAGAAGCTCCGGGCGGCAAAGGCCGGTTGAGACCCGCCGCGCAGGGTCGCCTGGTGGCGGGATCGCCGGGTCGACCGGTGGACCTCAGCCGACGTGGAAGACTCCGATCTGGGTGACGCCGTCGGGCTCGTAGACCGGCAGGTCCCACCCGTTCGGATACATCGCGCTGCGCTCGTCCTGCCACTGAAGCGCCTGCTTCGGATTCTTCGGCTGCCCCGGGTGCTCGGGGCTGAACGCGTTGAGGTCTTCGGAGCGGACATAGCCATCGACGAAAGACCCGTCCGGCGCCTCGCCGACCACGGAGACCAGGTCGGGCTCGCCCTGCGCCGTGCCCATCGCCCCATACGACTCGCCGTTCTCGTTCACGTTCAGCAGCGTCGGTATCTGGGTCACGTACTGCACGGTCACGATCCCCTCCAGCCCGCGGGGCTGGATGTAGAGCGTGTCCACTGACTCATCCAGCGGGAAGTCGAGCCACGTATAGGCGGTGACCGGGCCGGTGACCTCGGACTGAGTCCACGACGAAGACGGGTTGTTCCCGCCCGGATCCATCCCGAAGACGACCGAACCGGCTGTGAGCGCAGACACCGTGACGCGGGCGTGAGTGGCGCCGACGGGACGATCGGCCAGCGACACCTCCGTCTCCGAATCGAATGGCAGCGTGATGGTCGGTTCGTCGAAGAGGGTCGTGATGGGAGCGCCGGGAATCACTCCCTCCGGCGCGACGACGGCATCCGGCACCGCCGGCGTCGGCCGGCCTTCGGGGAACGCGGGTGCCGCCACGGGCGAGAGCAGCCCGGTTGCCGCAAAGGCCCCGGCCGATGCCCCTGCCCCGGCGAGCACGCCCGCGAGCACGAGCCCCGCGGCCCATACGGTTCGGCGGCGGCGCGGCACGGTGGCTGCGACGCCGTCGATGAGCCCGGCGCGGATCGCGTCGGAACGTTCGGGACTGAACTGACTCATGAGCCTCCTTCCATCACGGGCTGCGGATCGATCGACGTCCTGAGGTCGGCGCGCAGCCGCGAGAGGCGCATCTTGGCGGCCGACTCCGAAATGCCGAGAGCGGATGCCGCGTCCCGCACGGTGAACCCCTCGAGAGCCGTCATCGCCAGCAGCCGCGCGTCGGCCGGCCGTGCGGCGGCGATGGCGGCGCGCAGCCGCACCACGCGCTCGTCGTTCTCGTCGGCGATGCGCTCGGCGTGATCGGGCACGTCGGCCGGCGCGGGCAGCGCCGCGAGGAACCGGCGGTGCCGGCGCTGCGACCGGTCGGCGTTGCGGAGCACGTTCTGCGCGGTGACGATGAGCCACGGCAGCAGCGATCCGTCGACGAAGCGTACGGCGCCGCGCCTGCGCCAGAGCTCGAGGAAGACAACGGCGGTCAGGTCTTCGGCGTCGGCGGCTCCGTTGCCGCGCACGATCAGGTGGCGGAACACGCGGTCGCGGTGCCGATCCCAAATCATGCCGTACGCGCGGGCGTCGCCGGACACCACCCTCTGCCACACGGCGTCGTCCGAGTCATCCGTCACACTTCATAGTGTCCGCTGACGCCCGGAGGGTCACATCCCGACGCGGCGAACCTCATCGGAAGTCCCGTGACTGGTGATGAACGCCCACCCGCAGGTCTTCGAACCTGTCGGCGAGCAAGTTCGTGACGCCCTCGACCGAGCGCTCCAGCACACCGCGCACGATCAGCGCGGGCGCGTCGCGCACCACCCGCCGGTAGCGGTTCCAGACGCCCACCGAGCAGATCACGTTGACGAGGCCGTGCTCGTCTTCGAGGTTGATGAACGTGACACCGGATGCCGTGGCCGGCCGCTGCCGGTGCGTGACCAGCCCGGCGACCTCGATGCGCCGGCCCGACTCGTGCGAGCGGAGCCCGCGCGAGGTGAGGACCCCGCGCGCGTCGAGCCCCGAACGGTAATGGGTCATCGGATGGTCGTCGGTCGAGACGCCCGTCGCCCACAGGTCGGCGGCGAGCCGCTCGTAGCTCGTCGGGTCGGCGAACAGCGGCGGCTGCACCGCGACGAGCGAGTCGGGCAGGAACTCCGGCCGGTCGAGTGCGGCCGAGCCCGCCAGCCAGATCGCCTCGCGGCGGGTGAGCCCCATTCCCTCGAACGCCCCCGCTGTCGCGAGCGCCTCGAGCTGCACCGCCGTCACGCTGGTGCGGCGCACGAGGTCGCGCAGGTCGCGGAACGGACCCTCCGCCTCGCGCGCGGCGACGATGCGCTCGGCGACCTTCGCACCGATGCCCTTGACGCCCGCGAGGCCCAGCCGCACAGAGAACCGGCCGTCTCGGCGGTGGGCCGCGGACTCGTCGGGGGCGTCGATGTCGAAGAGCCCGACCGGCGGCTGCATGCGGTGGGCGCATGAGTCGAGGCCGGTGGGGCCTTCACCGCCTCCCTCCACCGGCTCGAGGACGGCCTCGACGCCGGACACGTGCAGGTCGGGCCGGCGCACTTCCACGCCGTGGCGCCGCGCGTCGGCGACGAGCGACGCCGGCGAGTAGAACCCCATCGGCTGGGCACGCAGGAGCCCCGCGAGGAACGCCGCCGGATAGTGCAGTTTGATCCACGAGCTCGCGTAGACGAGCAGCCCGAACGACAGCGAGTGCGACTCGGCGAACCCGAAGTTGGCGAACGCCTGGATCTTGGCGTAGATCGCGTCGGCGTCGTCGCCCACCAGCCCGTTCTCGGCCATGCCTGCGTACAGCTTCTCTTTCAGCGACTCGATGCGCTCGACCCCGCGCTTCGAGCCCATCGCGCGCCGCAGCAGGTCGGCGTCCTCGCCGGTGAGCCCCCCGACGGCCATGCCCATCTGCATCAGCTGCTCCTGGAACACCGGGATGCCGAGCGTGCGCTCGAGCACCGGCTTCAGCTTGGGGTGCGCGTACGTCACCTTCTCCATGCCGAGCTTGCGCTTGACGAACGGATGCACCGCACCGCCCTGGATCGGCCCCGGCCGGATCAGCGCGATCTCGATCACCAGGTCGTAGAACCGCCGCGGCTGCAGGCGGGGCAGGAGTCCCATCTGCGCGCGCGACTCGACCTGGAACACCCCGATCGAGTCGGCCCGGCACAGCATGTCGTAGACGGCCTTCTCCTCTTTCGGCAGCGTCGACAGCTCCCAGTCCTCGCCGGTGGAGGCGCGGATCATGTCGAAGCAGTACTGCAGGGCGGCCAGCATCCCGAGCCCCAGCAGGTCGAATTTGACCAGCCCCATCCAGGCCGCATCGTCTTTGTCCCACTGGATCACCGTGCGGTTCTCCATGCGGGCGTGCTCGATCGGCACCACCTCGCCGACAGGCCGGTCGGTGAGCACCATGCCGCCCGAATGGATGCCGAGGTGCCGCGGAGCCTTCAGCAGCTCGCCCGCGAACTCGAGCACGCGGTTCGGGATGTCGTGCCCCGGCCCCGTCTCGAGGTGCGCACCCCATCCTTCGACCTGCTTGGACCAGGCATCCTGCTGACCCGGCGAGTGCCCCAGCGCCTTCGCCATGTCGCGCACCGCGTTCTTCGGCCGGTACTGGATGACGTTCGCGACCTGCGCCGCCCGATCACGGCCGTACTTCCCGTAGACCCACTGGATGATCTCTTCGCGGCGGTCCGAGTCGAAGTCGACGTCGATGTCGGGCTCTTCCTCGCGCAGGCTCGACAGGAAGCGCTCGAAGGGGAGGTCGTACGCGATCGCGTCGACGGCCGTGATGTCGAGCAGGTAGCAGATGGCGCTGTTCGCGGCAGAGCCGCGGCCCTGACACAGGATGCCGCGCCGCCGCGCCTCCTGCACGATGCCGTGCACGATCAGGAAGTACCCCGGGAAGTCCTTCATCTCGATGACCCCGAGCTCTTTGTCGATGCGCTCCCGGTCTTTCTCGCGCAGGCCGGGATACTTGCGCGGCACCGCCTGCCACACCAGATGCCGCAGCCACGACATCGGGGTGTGCCCGTCAGGCACCTCCTGCTGGGGCAGCGCCGGCTTGGCGCGGCGCAGCGGAAAGGCCAGCTCGTCGGCGAGCGTCACCGTGCGGGCGACGGCGTCGGGATGCCGGACGAAGCGCTCGGCCATCTCGGCGCCCGAGCGCAGGTGCGCCCCCGCGTGCGACGGCAGCCAGCCGTCGAGCTCGTCGAGTCCGCGGTTTGCGCGCACCGCGGCGACCGCCGCAGCGAGGAGCTGCCGCTTCGGCACGGCGTAGTGCACGTTGTTGGTCGCGAGCAGCGGCAGGCCCCGCTCGCGGGCGAGACCCGCGAGCACGTCGTTGTCGCGGGTGTCGAGCGGGTTGCCGTGATCGATGAGCTCGACGTGCACGGCGTCGCGCCCGAAGAGGCTCACCAGAAGATCGAGCTCGCGGGCCGCGGCATCCGCCCCCTCGTCGGCCAGCGCGCGGCGCACCGCCCCCTTGCGGCAGCCCGTGAGCACCCCCCACTCCCCCGACGCCTGCGCCGCCAGTTCGTCGAGGTCGTAGGCAGGCCGCCCCTTCTCGGCCCCCTGCAGCTGGGCGTGCGTGATGGCACCGGCGAGCCGGTGGTAACCCTCTTCGCCGCGCGCGAGCACGAGCAGATGAGCGCCGGTGGGATCGGGCTCGCCGTTCTGCGGCTTGGGCAGCTCGAGCGAGAGCTCGGCCCCGAACACGGTCTTGAGCTCGAGCGACTCGGCCGCCTCGGCGAAGCGCACGATGCCGTAGAAGCCGTCGTGATCGGTGATCGCCAGGGCGTGCAGTCCCAGGCGCTCGGCCTCTTCGGCGAGCTCTTCGGGAGAGGACGCCCCGTCGAGGAACGAGAACGACGAGTGCGCGTGCAGCTCGGCGTACGGGATCGACTCGGCCGGCCGCTCGATGCCCGGGGCGACGTACGGCCCGCGCTTGTGCGACCACGCCGGGCTGTCGCCGCCGTCGGCGCCCGCCGGACGCCCGGTCGGCCGGCGGCGGTCGCTCAGCACCCGCTCGATCTCGGACCACGGGACGGAGGGGTTGTCGAAGCCCATCAGGCGCCTCCCCCGCGCGGAGCGCCCGGACGCACGTCAGTCATAGGCCGCCTCCGCCGTCCAGACGTCGCCGTCGCATACCAGCAGCCACGCGGCGCCGTCGGCGTCGACCACCTGGAAGCGATGCGCCCGGCGGGCGCGCACCGGATCCCACGTCCGCTCCACGACCGGCCACGGTCCTGCCCACGCCTCGATCACCCGGCGCCGGCCGCTCTCGACGAGCACGGCGGGCACGGCCGAGACGATGCCCCGGTCGTCGACGTCGATGGTCTCGCCGCCGAGCGCCCGCACGTCGACCGGCACCGGCTCGGCGAACACCGTCGTCGGCAGCGGATCGGGAAGGCTGCCCGGCCACGGCCGCGCACGCTGGGCGGCGAGACCGTCTCTGCCGGTGGCGTGCCGGTCGCCCCACGGCACGAGGACCTGCCGCTCGACGAGCCACCTCCCGCCCCCGATCTCGGGAGTGAGCACGCCCCGGTGCCCGAGCATCGCCTGCACGCGCGACAGGGCATGGTGCACGCGCTCCTCCGGCCCGCCGCCGAAGATCGCCGGCGCGTGATGGGACGCCGCGTCGACCGCCTCGGGAGAGATGCGCACCACGGCGACCCCGCTGCGCAGCAGCCCGCCTTCGAGCCCGCCTTCGCCGGGCTTGCCGACATCTTCGGCCAGCTGCCACCGCACCCGGTCGACCACCGCGGCGGCGTCGAACGACCCCGGGTGCAGCCACACCCGCTCGCTGCGCTCACCGCGATCGCCGACGAGCTCGACCCGCAGCTCGGTGCACACGAGGTCGATCGCACCGAGCCCGGCGATGAAGTCGTCGGCGGTGACGCGCATGCCGAACGCGACCTGGTCGGCGATCTCGAGCGGCGGCTCGAACGCGATCTCACGATGGAGCTCGGGAGGCGGCGTGCTCGGCTCGACCGGGCGCGAATCGAGGCCGCCCGAAAGCGCGTGCAGACGGACTCCCCGCTCTCCGAACCGCTCGCGCACGCGCTCGGGAGGCATCGCCGCGAACTCGCCGAGCGTCTGCACGCCGAGCCGGGCGAGAAGGCCCACGAGGTCGGCGGAGCCGGATGCCGGTGCCCCCGCCCCCAGCGACGAGGCGTCGAGCACCCCGACCGACAGCGGCGCGAGGAAGCCCGGAGCCGCGCCCGCCAGCACCGAGAACACCGGGTCGGCGGCGCTCGCCCCCACCTTGGCCGCCTGCTCGGCGGTGAACGGACCGTCGGCGATCCCCGCCCGGACGTCTGCGAGCCCGAGGTCGCGGAGCGCGTCGAGCAGCACGCGCGCCGCCTCGATCTCTCCCCCGTAGTAACGGGCAGGACCCTTCGCGCGCAGCGCGCACAGCCCGGGCCGCACCAGCTGCACGCCGGGCGCCCGCTCCTCGATGCGGGCGACGACAGGGGCGAACGCGCGGTGATCACGTGCCGCATCGGCCGGCACCACGACCAGCCCGGGGCAGCGTGCCTGTGCGTCGCGCCGGCGCTGCCCGCGGCGCACCCCCTCGGCACGGGCGGAGGTCGAGCAGGCCGCCACCAGGTTGTGCTCGAGGACCGCCACCGGCCGCGCGGGGTCGAGCGGGACGCCGCCGACCAGCCCGCCGCCGTCGCGGGTCAGCGCGGTGACCGGCCAGTCGGGGAACCACAGCACCAGGCTCCGGACGGGAGATTCCACCGTCATGTCAGCCCACCGCCCTCGCTTCGAGCGGGACGAAGCGCTCGTCACCCTGTGACCCGCCGACCGTGCCCGCCCGGAGCGACTCGACGCCCCGCACCGTCTCGGGTGCGGCCGACACGTGCCCCGAGGCATCCGGAAGCATCACCCGAGACCGACGCGAACGCGGCCACCGCCTGCTCGAGGACGTGAGCGTCACTTCTCGCGCGGCGAGATAGCCGTGGCCTCTGCCGACCCCCGACCAGGCCGGGTCGGCGACCTCGAGCACCGCCTCGGCCTGCGGCCACGGCCCCTGCACCAGCAGCACGGCGCCGCGGTCGCGCAACCGCGCCGCGAGGCGGGCGATCTCGCCGTCGGCAGCGCGACCGGCCGGACGCACGGCGACGACGGGCAGCACCTCGGCGATGGTCGCCGTCACCGCGAGCCACCGGGCACCGGGGTCGGGGATGAGCACCAGGCGCGAGAGATCGACCCCCAGACCCTCGGCCGCCTCCGCTCCGAGCCGGGGCATGCCCACGACCCCGCACCACGACCCGGACTGCGACGGCTGCGACAGCAGCGCCAGCAGCAACGACGTCGAGCGCGGCAGCGAATACGCCGACCCGGGCCGCAGACCCCCACCGGGAAGCAGCGATGCGAGAGCGGGATGAACGGGCAGCACCGGGGTGTCGAGCTTTCGCCCCTGCACCCGCTCGAGCTGAGCCCGCAGGCGGGCCACCTCGCTCTGCGGCCCGGTTCGGGCCGGCTCTTGCGCGTGCACCGCCGTGAGCTGCACGGTCGCCCTCATTCCCACAGAATAGAACAGATGTTCTATTACTTCAATTGCAGGAATCGAAGATAACTCGCACCACGGACATCCGCCTCATCGAGGCGGCTCGGCGGCGCCGGGGCTCAGGCGGCGAGCGCCAGATACGGCTCCCACCGCGGATCAGTGCGCTCGGTGCCGCGCACCGTCCACTGCCCGCCCCGCGGGGGATGCGGCGTGAACCGAAGCTCCCAGTGCATCTCCTGCGGAGTGCGGTCGCCCTTGATGTTGTTGCACTTCAGGCAGCAGGCGACGAGGTTCTCCCACGAGTCCCCGCCCCCGCGCGACCGCGGCAGCACGTGGTCGATCGTCGAGGCCGACGAGCCGCAGTACGCGCACCGGTGGGCGTCACGGCGCAGCACCCCGCGTCGCGTGACCGGCACACGGCGACCGCCCGGGACCCGGACGTATCTCGTGAGGATGATCACGGCAGGGCGGTCGTACGCTCGTCGCGTCCCCCAGACCGGATCACCGTCGGTGTGCTCGATGACGGTGGCCTTCTCGTTCATCACGAGCACGAGAGCCCGCTTGAACGACACGACGGCGAGCGGCTCATAGCCCGCGTTCAGCACCAGAGTGCGCATTGATCATCCTCTCGAATGGCCGGGACGGCTTCTCGGTATTCGACTTCTCGTGACGATCGAGGGGCGCAGGGGCAACAAAAAAAGGCGCTGTCTTATAGACAGCGCCATGGCGCCACGGTCTGACCGTGGCATCCGCTCGTGCAATGCCGAAGGACGAGGCGTCCGAGCGCATCCGTGGTTCGGATGCGTGGTGTGATGCCCATCGGCTCCCTCCGCTTCTCTCAGCGTCGGGTTCAGGCTAACGCACCCACAGGCGGCGAGGGTCGCAGCGAACGGTGAACGCCCCGTGGCGTGTCGGCGAACGAACGATCCCCCCGGCGACTGGCGCCGGGGGGATCGAGGAGACTGCGTTCGACGGGTCAGCCCGCGTTGGCCTGCAGCCACGCGTACGGGTCGACGTTCGAGCCGTTGATGTACGTCTCGAAGTGCAGGTGGTTCGCGGTCGAGCGACCCGTGCTGCCCACGAGGCCGATGATCTGGCCGGCCTGGACTGTCTGGCCGGGGACCACCTGGCGGCTGCCGTAGGTCATGTGCCCGTAGAGGGTGCCGACGCGCTGGCCGTTGATGACGTGGTCGATCGTGACCGCGACGCCGTAGCCGCCGTAGCTCTCCTGCGAGACCTTGACGACGCCCGCGGCGGCCGCGTAGATCGGCTCACCCGCGTTCGCGAGCATGTCGACGCCCATGTGGGCGCCGCCGCGCGTGCCGAAGCCCTCGCCGAGCCGGTAGTTCGCGAGCGGCCAGCGCACCGCGCCGGAACCGGGCGCGACCATGCTGAGGTCTACCGAGAAGCGCGTCTGCGACGAGGCGACGCTGGCTGCGAGGCGAGCCCGCTCTGCGGCGGCCGCGGCGGCCTTCTTCTTCTCGATCTCTTCGGACGTGGTCGCCGAGTAGCTGTCGCGAGCAAGATCGGTGGATGCCGCATCCGACGCGACGACCAGGGACTGCGCGTCATCGACGGCCATCTGCTGGATCGTCTTGGCCTCGGCCGTGGGAAGGTTCGCGCCGAAGGCGGGAAGCGCGATGGTGGCGATGAGACCGCCGACCATGCTCAGGATGACCAGGCTCTTCAGCGGCTTGACGACGGGGTTCGGGCGCTTCGCAGCGGTGGACGCGGCGGGGCGGGTCGAAGCGGTGGTGGTGGCGACGGTCGCGGCGGCCCGGGGACGGCGTCCGACCTGACGGCGCGCACGGGTGCGTCGGGTCAGACTCGTCGCGGCGGTCTCGGGCTCGTTCGCGAGCGAATCGTTCTGTTCAGCCAAACTGTCCTCCGGCGCCTCTGCGCCGGTGGCGCTGGCTCGTCGGCATTCGGTGTCGGGGCACGATATGCAGGCTTCACCGCGTGGACGACGAGCCAGGGAGGCAATCTACGCGGGGTCCGATCGGCGGGCTTCTCGCCTGGTGGACTTTTCGAGGCTACCCGAAGGTAACGAATCTGTCACGCTCATCGCCTGGCAGTTCCCTGCGCGTGTGGTGAAGCAGGCTGTGGAGGAGTCAGCGGCGCTCGTCGACGAGGAAGATGTGCGAGGCGACCTCGACGGGCAGTTCGAGGCCCTCGTCGCTGCCGTGCATCTGCACCAGGACGTAGCCCTCGTTGTACCGGTAATCGCCGGATGCGCCGGGCAGGACGCCCGCGCCCTTGAGCTGCTGCAGCAGCTCGGGGTCGACCTGCGCGGGCTCGGCGAGGCGGCGCACGGTGCCCGAGATCGGCTCGCCGGCCTCGTTCAGACGGCGCACGAGACCCACGACGCCCTGCTCGAACTCGTTGGCCGGCACGTCGCCCAGCTGGGCGAGACCCGGGATGGGGTTGCCGTACGGCGACTCGGTCGGGTGGCCGAGCAGCTCGACGAGGCGGCGCTCCACCTGCTCGCTCATCACGTGCTCCCACCGGCATGCCTCTTCGTGGACGTACGCCCAGTCGAGGCCGATCACGTCGGACAGGAGACGCTCGGCGAGACGGTGCTTGCGCATCACGTCGACGGCCTTCTGGCGGCCGGCGTCGGTGAGCTCGAGGCTCCGGTCTTCGGAGACCACGACCAGCCCGTCGCGCTCCATGCGCCCGATCGTCTGCGACACCGTGGGACCCGAGTGCCCGAGACGCTCCGAGATGCGCGCGCGCAGGGGAACGATGTTCTCCTCCTCGAGCTCGAGGATCGTGCGCAGGTACATCTCGGTGGTGTCGATGAGATCGGTCATGTCGCGAGGTCCTCGAATCGGGGAAAGCCGGTTAGGACAGCCTATCTTGGCGGCTGGACACGCGGCGCCGTCACGGCCCGTCATGCGGCGACGGCCGCGCGAGGGGCCGACCTACAATCGACCCATGCCCCACGTCGAGCTGCCCCGTGAGATCCTGCCCGCCGACGGACGCTTCGGCTGCGGCCCGGCGAAGGTCCGCTCCGCACACCTCGAGGCCCTCGCGGGCCCGGGCTCGGCACTGCTGGGCACGTCGCACCGACAGGCGCCGGTGAAGGACCTCGTCGGCCAGGTGCGCGCCGGCCTCGGTGACCTCTTCCGGCTGCCGACCGGCTACGAGGTGATCCTCGGCAACGGCGGCTCGACCGCGTTCTGGGATGCCGCGGCCTTCGGTCTCATCGAGAAGCGCAGCCAGAACCTCGTGTTCGGCGAGTTCGGCGGCAAGTTCGCCGCCGCCGCCAAGGCCCCGTGGCTCGAAGCGCCCGACGTCCGCGAGGTGCCGGCCGGCACGCGCACCACGGCCGAGGCCGTCGAGGGCGTCGACGTCTACGCGTGGCCGCACAACGAGACGTCCACCGGCGTCGCCGCCCCCGTGCGGCGCGTGAACGCCGACGAGGGCGCACTCACGGTCATCGACGCGACGAGCGCCGCGGGCGGCATCGACTTCTCGATCCACGAGGCCGACGTCTACTACTTCGCGCCGCAGAAGAACCTGGGCTCGGACGGCGGCCTGTGGTTCGCGCTCGTGTCCCCCGCCGCGATCGAGCGCATCGAGCGGATCGCCGCGTCCGGCCGCTACATCCCCGAGTTCCTGAGCCTGAAGAACGCGCTCGACAACTCGCGCCTCAACCAGACGCTCAATACCCCCGCGCTCACCACGCTCTTCCTGCTCGACAAGCAGCTCGACTGGATCCGCGACAACGGCGGTCTCCAGTGGGCCGACGCCCGCACGCGCGAGTCGTCGCAGGCGCTGTACGACTGGGCCGAGGCATCCGCCGTCGCCACACCCTTCGTCGCCGACCCGGCCGACCGCTCCCCCGTCGTCGTCACGATCGACTTCGACGACACCGTCGATGCGGCCGCGGTCGCCAAGAGCCTGCGCGCGAACGGGATTGTCGACACCGAGCCGTACCGCAAGCTCGGTCGCAACCAGCTGCGCATCGCGACGTTCGTCTCGATCGACCCGGACGACGTGCGTCAGCTGATCAGGAGCATCGACTACACCCTCGAGCGCCTCTGACCTCCGCCTCGCCGCTCAGACGAGCGGCGAGGGCGCCTTCTCGAGCACCGACGAGACGATCGCCTCGATGGCGAACTCGGACGCGCGCCCGAGGTCGAGGGCCGTCGGATCGAGCAGCCACTGCACCTGCAGACCGTCCATGACGGCGAGGATGCTCGTCGAGGCATATGCCACCGTCTCGGGCTCGTCGATGCCGCGCTCGGCGCACACCACGGCGAAGGCGTGGGCGACCTCGCCCCGCAGCGTGTCGTAGCGCTTCTGGAAGAAGTCGCGGCCGGGGTGGTCGCTCGTGACGGACTCGGCCGACAGCACGGCGTAGGCCTGCACGATGCCGGGCCGCTCGGCGTTGGCGAAGGCGGTGCGCACGAGGTGGCGGAAGAGGTCCATCCCGTCCGGGATGTGCTGCTCCTCGAGGTCGGCGACATCGGTCTCATCACGATGCCGCAGCACCTCGAGGAGAAGGGCGTCCTTCGAGCCGAAATGATGCAGGATGCCTGCGTGGGTCATGCCGACCTGGTCGGCGATCTCCTGCAGCGTTCCGCCGGTGAAGCCCTTGGCGCCGAAGATGTCGGTCGCCGCGTCGAGGATGTCGCGTCGGCGCGCGAGAGTCTCGGGTCGCGAACGCGGCTGTCTGCGCTGCTCGGTCACTGGCTTCCGCCCCCTCGACTCATCCGGCGGATCAAGAGTCTACGCACGCGCCCGACACCGCCGTTCACGACGCGCTTGCAAAGGTTACTTACTTGCTTGTAAGTTATTCCCGCAATCACCCCCGCGACGTCGTCGTCGTTCCCTCCGAGGACACCGGCGTCCCCGTAAGAAGGAGAAGCAATGAGGCTCAGGTCTTCCCTTGTCGCCGTCGGCATCGCCACGGCGATCGTGCTGACCGGCTGCGCAGCCGGCGGCAACGACTCCGGCGATGCGGAGCCCGGCGCGGCTCTCACCATCGCCAAGCCCGACGGCGCGATCACCACCGAGTCGAACAACCCCTACCTCGCCGACTCGTCGGCATCGAAGTACTCCTACGGCAAGGTGATCTTCGAGTCGCTCGCCCTGGTCAACCCGACCGGCGACCTCGGCACCACGCCGTGGCTCGCCGAGTCCGTGGAGTGGAACGACGACTACACGCAGCTCACCGCGAAGGCGCGCAGCGGCGTGCAGTGGAGCGACGGCGAGGACTTCACCGCCGACGACATCGCGTTCTCGTTCAACCAGGTGCTCGAGGGCAAGCTCAACGACACCAACGCGCTCGACCTCAAGAGCGTGAGCGTCGACGGCGACACCGTCACGATCGACTTCAACAGCTCGAAGTACACGCAGCAGGCCCGCGTGCTGCATTTCCAGATCGTGCCCGAGCACATCTGGAAGGACATCGAAGACCCGAACACCGACCCGGTCACCGGCGAAGGCCAGGCGGTCGGCACCGGTCCGTACGTGCTCGACTCGTGGACGACCGAGTCCGTCACGCTCACCGCGAACCCCGACTACTGGGGCGGCGAGCTGACCGTGCCCGAGCTCCACTACGTCTCGTACGGCGACAACGCGGCGCTCACCACCGCGCTCGCGACGGGCGAGGCGGACTGGGCGCAGGCCTTCATCCCGCAGATCGAGGAGAGCTACCTGTCGGCCGACCCCGATAACCAGTTCCTCGTGTCGCCCACCGCGGGCGCGGGCACCCTGTTCATGAACCTGCAGGAGAAGCCCTTCAACGACCCGGCCCTCCGCCAGGCCCTCGCGTGGACGATCGACCGCCAGGCCTACGTCGACATCGCCCGTGAAGGAGCGAGCGAGGCGGTCTGGAGCGTCACCGGCCTCGGCGACCTGCTCTCGGGCGAGATCCTGCCCGAATACGCCGACCAGAACTACTCCGTCGACGTCGACAAGGCCCGCGAGGTGCTCACCGACGCCGGCTACACGTGGGAGGGCGAGGCGCTGATCGACCCCGACGGCGAGCCCGTCACCTTCTCGATCTCCGTCCCCGCGGGCTGGAGCGACTGGAACACCGAGCAGGCGCTCATCGCGGAAGAGCTCAAGAAGGGCCTCGGCATCGAGGTCAAGGTCGACCAGCCGGACTGGGGCGGCTGGGACGCCGCACGTCAGGAGGGCACCTTCCAGGCGATCATCCACTGGCTCGAGGACACCGGCAACGCGTACGGCCTGTACACCTCGACGATGGACCCGAAGTGGATCGTCGACGACAAGGCGCAGTTCAACTTCGGCCGCTTCGACGACCCCGCCGTCACCGAGGCGCTGAACACGTACGCCAACGCGGCGTCGGACGCCGACCGCCAGGCCGCGCTCGAGGTCATGCAGACCGCGTTCGTCGAGAACGTGCCGGCGATCCCGCTCGGCGCGCACCCGCTGCTCGGCGAGTTCAACACGCGCAACTATGTCGGCTGGCCGTCGGAGGAGGACCAGTACGCGTCCGCCGACCCGACTCAGCCCGCGATCGTGCAGATCCTGACGAAGCTGCAGCCCGCCGAATGACGAACGGCAGGCGGGACGGATGCCGCGGCATCCGTCCCGCCTGCTCGTCACGCCCGTCAGCCCTCACGAAAGCGAACCAGCACCGATGAGAGATCCGCTGCTCTCCGTCCACGACTTCTCGATCGTCTACGACGTCGATCCCCCGGTCCGGGCCGTCAAGAACGTCACCCTCGAACTTCAGCGCGGCGAGATCCTCGGACTCGCCGGCGAGAGCGGGTGCGGCAAGACGACGCTCGCCTACGGCATCCAGCGCCTGCTCAAACCGCCGGCCGTCATCACGAGCGGCTCCGTCCTCTTCCACGATGCGAGCGGTCAGGACATCGACGTCAACGGCCTCGAGCCCGAGGAGATGCGCCGCTTCCGCTGGGACAAGATCTCCATGGTCTTCCAGGGCGCGATGAACTCGCTCAACCCGGTCGCCACCATCGGGTCGCAGCTCGAGGACGTCTTCGAGGTGCACCGGCCCGACCTCTCGCGCCGCGAACGCCGCGCGGCGGTCGTCGAGCTGCTCGAGATCGTCAAGGTCGGCGCGCAGCGCCACCGCTCGTATCCGCACGAGCTCTCGGGCGGCATGCGCCAGCGCGTCATGATCGCCATGGCGCTCGCGCTGCGGCCCCAGCTCATGGTGATGGACGAGCCGACCACTGCGCTGGACGTGCTCGTGCAGCGCGAGATCCTCCGGCAGATCTCGCACCTGCGCCACGAGTTCGGATTCTCGGTGATCTTCATCACCCACGACCTGCCGCTGCTGCTCGAGATCAGCGATCGCATCGCCATCATGCGCGACGGCGAGATCATCGAGCTCGACACCGCCGAGCGGATCTGGACCGATCCGCAGACCGACTACACGCGGACGCTCCTCGCCTCGTTCCCGCGACTCACCGGAGAGAGGGGGGTGGTCCACCGATGACCGTCCTCGAGTTCGACGCCGTCACCAAGGTGTACTCCGTGCGCGGCGCCGGCCAGATCAAGGCCCTCGACGATGTGAGCTTCACGCTCCGCTCGGGCCAGACCATCGGCCTGGTCGGCCAGTCCGGCAGCGGCAAGTCGACCATCGCGAAGATCCTCACCCAGCTGGAGACCCCCACGAGCGGCGAGGTCCGCCTCGACGGCGAGCCGATCCCGCGCCGGGGCAAGGGCCTGCGGGCCTATCGCCAGCAGCTGCGGATGGTCTTCCAGGATCCGTTCGCGTCGCTCAATCCGTACCACTCGATCCGCTACGCGATCCAGCGGCCCCTCCAGCTCGACGGCGTCGTGCCGAAGGAGCAGCTCGACGACGAGGTGCGCCGCCTGCTCGGCCGCGTCCGACTCGACGCCGACGCCGTGATCGAGCGCCGGCCCCACGAGCTCTCGGGCGGGCAGCGTCAGCGTGTCGCGATCGCCCGGGCACTGGCATCCCGTCCGAAACTGCTCGTCGCAGACGAGCCCGTCTCGATGCTCGACGTCTCGATCCGACTCGGCGTGCTCAACCTGCTCGCCGACCTGCAGCGCGAAGAGGGGCTGGGCGTGCTCTACATCACGCACGACCTCGCGACCGCCCGCCACTTCAGCGACGAGATCATCGTGCTCAACCAGGGACGCGTCGTGGAGCACGGTCCCGCCGACGACGTCATCCTGCGCCCCCAGAACCCGTACACCCAAGAGCTGCGCGCGGCATCCCCCGATCCCGACACGTACTTCGCGCACGCAGCCGGCATCCTCGGAGGTGGCAAGTGAGCGCCGTCGCCCCCCAGCTCCCCGCCCCGGACTTCGACGCCGTCGAGGCGGGCACGACCGCGACCGGCGCCGTCAAGGCCCGCGCACGCATCCCCTGGCGCTTCCTCGGCAACCGCGTGCTGTTCTACCTGTTCACGCTGTGGGCCGCGATCACCATCAACTTCTTCCTGCCGCGGCTCATGAAGGGCGACGCGGTGACGGCGTACCTCGCGCGCAACCGCAACGTCACCCCCGAGGCGGCGGAGGCGCTGCGCGCGCTGCTCGGGCTCGACACCGACAGGTCGCTGTGGCAGCAGTACCTCGACTACTGGGGACTGCTGCTGCGCGGCGACATGGGGATCTCGCTCCTGCACGGCATGCGCCCCGTGACCGAGGTCGTCGGTCAGTCGCTCATCTGGACCGTCGGCCTGGTCGGCTTCGCCACGCTCATCGCGTTCGCGATCGGCACCATCGGCGGCGCGATCGTCGGCTGGCGCCGCGGCAGCCGCCTCGACGCGCTCATCCCGATCACGACGTTCCTCGGCACGATCCCCTACTTCTGGCTGGGCCTCGTCGCCATCTCGGTGTTCTCGGTCTCGCTCGGCTGGTTCCCCATCGGCAAGGCCTACGGCGTCGGCGTCCAGCCGGAGTGGTCGTGGGAGTTCGTCGGTGACGTCGTGCACCACGGCTTCCTCCCCGCGGTGACCATCATCATCGCCTCGCTCGGCGGATGGATGCTGGGCATGCGCAACATGATGCTGACGGTGCTCGACGAGGACTACGTCATGGTCGCACAGGCGAAGGGCATGCCGAACAACCGGGTGCTCTGGCGCTATGCCGCCCGGAACGCCGTGCTCCCCCAGATCCAGAGCTTCGCGCTCGCCCTCGGCTTCATCGTCGGCGGCACGATCGTGATGGAGGTGGTCTTCAGCTACCCCGGCGTCGGCAAGCTGCTGCTCGACGCCACGAACGCGAAGGACTACGCCCTCATGCAGGGAGTGTTCCTCGTGCTCACGATCTCGGTGCTCCTGGCGAACCTCCTCGCCGACGTCGCCTACGCATTCCTCGACCCGCGCACGCGCCAGACGGAGGCCTGAGCATGAACACCATCACCGGCGACACCGTGACCCAGCGCCAGGCGAACACTCCGGCGACAGCGACCGTCCGCACCCCCGCGCCCGCTTCCCCGGCCCGCGGGCCGAAGAAGCCGACCTTCTGGTCGAAGCTCGGCTCGGCCTTCGCGATGTTCCGCAACGGGAAATCGATCGCGGGCCTGTCCATCCTCGGCTTCTTCGTGCTCGTCGCGATCTTCGCCGACGTGCTCGCGCCCTACTCGCCGACCAAGGTCGACAACACCGCGCGCTTCCAGCCGCCCTCCGCGGCGCACTGGCTGGGCACCACCCACATCGGCGAGGACGTGCTGAGCCAGGTCATCCACGGCACGCGCGGCGTCATCGTCGTCGGCTTCCTCGCGGCGATCATCGCCACCGTCCTCGCGATCGTGGTCGGCGTGATGTCGGGCTACCTGCGCGGGTGGAAGAGCGAGGGACTGTCTGCGCTCACCAACGTGTTCCTCGTGATCCCAGGCATCCCGCTGATCATCATCGTCGCCTCGATGTTCGAGGACCCGCCCCTCATCCTCATCGCCGGCGTGCTGGGCCTCATCGGCTGGGCGTGGGGCGCTCGGGTGCTGCGCGCGCAGACGATGTCGCTGCGCAGCCGCGACTTCGTGCAGGCCGCGAAGGCCAACGGCGAGCCGCTGCGCCGCATCATCACCGTCGAGATGCTGCCCAACCTCATGGCGCTCATCGCCGCGAGCTTCGTCGGCACCGTGACGGCGGCGATCATCGGCCTCACGACGCTGTCGTACATCGGCATCATCCCGGTGACGACCTACAACTGGGGCACGATCCTCAACTGGGCCGGTGCGCAGGGCGCGTTCCGCCAAGGCCAGTGGTGGTGGTTCCTGCCCCCGGGCCTGTGCATCGCCGCGATCGGCGTGGCGCTCTCGCTCATCAACTTCGGCATCGACGAGTACGTCAACCCGCGCCTGCGCTCCGCGGGCGAGCGCGCCCGCGCCCTCAAGAAGAAGGGCATGAACGTCAACGACACCGTCACGGCCGTCCGCACTGAGCCCGCGACATCCCGACAGGAGAACCCGTGACCAACGACGCCTACCTCGACCCCGCACTCCCGGTCGAGGCACGGATCGCCGACCTGCTGGGCCGCATGACCCTCGAAGAGAAGGTCGGGCAGATGCTGCAGCTCGACGCCCGCGAGGACCTCGACGACCAGATCCTGCGCATGCACGCCGGGTCGATCCTGCACGCCTCCCCTGCGCGCGTGCTGCGCGCTCGCGACCTCACCCTGCAGACGCGCCTGCGGATCCCGTTGCTCGTCGGCGAGGACTGCATCCACGGCCACGCGTTCTGGGAAGGCGGCACCGTCTTCCCGACCCAGCTCGGCATGGCGGCGACGTGGGATCCGGCGCTCGTGGAGCAGGTCGCACGCGCCACCGCCGCGGAGGTGTCGGCGACCGGCATCCACTGGACCTTCTCCCCCGTCCTGTGCATCGCACGCGACCTGCGCTGGGGCCGAGTCGACGAGACGTTCGGCGAGGACCCGCACCTCATCGGCGAGCTCGCCTCGGCGATGGTGCGCGGGTACCAGGGCGGCGGACTCGACGACCCCGACGCGATCCTCGCGACGGCGAAGCACTTCGCCGGATACTCCGAGACGCAGGGCGGCCGTGACGCGAGCGAGGCCGACATCTCGCGCCGCAAGCTGCGGTCGTGGTTCCTGCCGCCGTTCGAGCGCGTCGCCCGCGAGGGATGCCGCACCTTCATGCTCGGCTATCAGACCACCGACGGCGTGCCGATCACGGTCAACGACTGGCTGCTCAACGACGTGCTGCGCGGCGAGTGGGGCTACACCGGCACCCTGATCACCGACTGGGACAACGTCGGCCGCATGGTGTGGGAGCAGAAGGTCCAGCCCGACTACGCCCACGCCGCCGCCGCGGCGGTCAAGGCCGGCAACGACATGGTCATGACCACGCCGGGCTTCTTCCCCGGCGCGCTCGAGGCGATCGAGCGCGGGCTCCTGGCCGAGAGCGACCTCGACCGCGCCGTCTCGCGCATCCTGCGCCTGAAGTTCGAGTTCGGCCTGTTCGAGAACCCTCGCCTGCCCGACGCCGCGCGCATCGAGACGGCGATCGGCAGTGCGGAGCACACGGCCCTCAACCTCGAGACCGCGCGCCGCTCGCTCGTGCTGCTGCACAACGACGGCACGCTCCCCCTCGCCGCCGACGATGCTCCGCGCCGCATCGCCGTGGTGGGACCGCTCGCCGACGACGCGCAGACGCAGCTCGGGGACTGGGCCGGATCGTCCGGTCAGGTCGACTGGCTGCCCGACGGGCAGCCGCGCGAGCTCATCACGACGGTGCTCGACGGACTGCGCGCCCACGCGCCGGCGACGTGGGACATCACGCACGCGCGGGGTGCCGACATCCTGACCCTCGAAGAGGATCCCGAAGGCTCCTTCTTCCCCGACGGGCAGCCGCGCCCACAGATCGTCGTGCCCGTCGAGCCCGACGCCGCGCTCATCGCCGAGGCGGTGGAAGCGGCAGCGGGCGCGGACTGCGTCGTCGCCGTCGTGGGCGACCGCGTCGAGCTCGTCGGCGAGGGCCGCTCGACGGCGACCCTCGAGCTGCTCGGCGGCCAACAGGCGCTGCTCGAGGCGCTCGCGGCGACCGGCACCCCCCTCATCGTCGTGCTGCTCGCATCGAAGCCCCTCGTGCTGCCGCAGGCGGTGACGGATGCCGCGGCCCTGGTGTGGACCGCGAATCCGGGCATGCAGGGCGGTCGAGCCATCGCCGAACTGCTGCTCGGCGAGATCGAGCCGTCAGGACGCCTGCCGATCTCGTTCGCACGCCACGTCGGTCAGCAGCCGACGTACTACAACCAGCTGCGCGGTCAGCACGGCTCGCGCTATGCCGACCTCACGCAGAGCCCCGCGTACGCGTTCGGCGAGGGCCTCTCGTACACGACTGTCGAGTACTCCGACCTGCGGATCCTCGAGCCGGTCCTCGGCGCCGACGACACCGTGCGCGCGACCGTGACGGTGCGCAACACCGGATCGCGGCCCGCGCGCGAGGTCGTGCAGGCCTACGTGCGCGACAGCGTGACATCGGTCAGCTGGGCCGACAAAGAGCTCAAGGGGTTCACCGTCGTCGACGTCGAGCAGGGCGCCGAGGCGACGGTCGAGCTCGCGATCGCGGTCGCCGACTGCACGATCGTGGATGCCGACGGCCGACGTGTCGTCGAACCGGGAGCGTTCGAGCTGCTGGTGGGCCCGTCGTCACGCGACGAGGTCCTCCTGAGCGCGGGCTTCACGGTGTCGACGGAGGCCGCCGTGCACACGACCGCTCGAGTGACCGAAGCGGCGCTCACCCCTTGAATCCCGAGGGCGGCGACGCGGCGAGTCACTCCTCCGCGTCGTCGTCCTCGTCGGAGTCGGAGTCGGAGTCGGAGTCGGACTCGTCTTCGTCCTCGTCGTCCGAGTCGTCGTCCTCGTCGGACTCGTCATCGTCCGGATCGTCATCGTCCGGATCGTCATCGTCCGAGCCGTCGTCATCCGACTCGTCGTCCAACTCGTCGATGTCGACGCCGTCGACGTCGCCGGCGTGGAGGATCGGCGAGCCGTCGTCGTCGAAGTCGGCGGCATCGAGGTCGTCGACATCGTCGAGCTCGTCGCCGTCATCGTCATCCGACTCGTCATCGTCTTCCGCCGCGTGCGGGCTCTCGGCGAGCGCGACCTGCGCCGCCTGGTACTCGGCGAGGCGCACGGCCCACGGGACCCAGTCCGGCGCGAGGAGCGCACCGTCGCCGGGAAGCAGCTCGACCTCGAGCACCGTCGGCTCGGAGCCCTCGACGCGCGCGAGGCTGACCGTCCAGAACCACCCGGGGTACCCCGACAGGCGGTTCGCGAAGCGAAGGGACACGACGCCGTCCGCCTCGACGCGGTAGTCGGCGGGGTCGCCGATGGTGGCGGCGGGAGTGATCTCGCGCAGCGCCGCGAGCGCCAGGTCGTGCGCCTCGAGCAGAGTGGGGTCGGGCTCGGCCGGAACCTCAGGCTCGGCCGGAACCTCGGACTCGGCCGGAACCTGGGGCTCGGCCGGAACCTCAGGCTCCTCAGGCTCCTCAGGCTCCGCAGACGCCTCGGTCGCGGCCTCGGGCTCGACGGGGGTCTCGTCGTCCGACGTCGCGTCGGGCGCGGCATCCGTCACCGTCTCGGGCGCAGGCGGCACGGGCGTCGCAGCTTCCGAAGTCTCGTCGACGGGCGAGTCGGCCGGGTCAGGCGTCGAGTTCATCCGCCACCTTGCGCAGCACGGCAGCGACCTTCTTGCCGTGGGCGCCGCTGGGGTAACGGCCGTGACGCAGGTCGCCGCCGATGCTGTCGAGCAGCTTCACGAGGTCTTCGATGATGATCGCCATGTCGTCGGCGGGCTTGCGCGACCGCTTGGCGAGGCTCACCGGCGCCTCGAGCACGCGCACCGAGAGCGCCTGCAGACCGCGCTTGCCGTCGGCGACGCCGAACTCGAGGCGCGTGCCGGCCTTGGGTGCGGGCGCGCCCGCGGGCAGGGCCGAGGCGTGCAGGAAGACGTCCTGGCCATCATCGGTGGCGATGAAGCCGAACCCCTTCTCCTCGTCGTAGAACCTGACCTTGCCGGTGGGCATGGAGACCTCGCTGGGTATGGCGCCGATGGACGGCGGGCATGGCGGAAGAGGGATCATCCGATCCCATATGCCAGCCTACGGCACGCGTGGACGCGGCGTCCGCGGCGCGGAGGCCAGCCGCTAGGCTGAAGCGGATGAGCACGAACACGCCTGGGGAGGACGTCCCCGTCCGCCGGATCGACCGCATCCTGGCGTTCATGTCGCTGGGCCTCCTCGTGCTGTCGATCGTCAGCTTCTTCGCGATCATGATCGCCTCCGCGTCGGGCGCCGACATGGCCTCCGGCATCTGGCCGCTCGTCGGCGTGCTCGTCTACATCGCGCCGGTCGTCGCCTTCGCCATGATCCTCGCGGTCCTCATCATGAGCTTCGTGCGGAGGTCTCGGGCCAACCGAGGGGGCTGAGTGGTCTCCGACGAGCGGGCGCTTGCGACGTGGCTTGCCGCGCGTGACTACGACGCGCTCGCCGCAACGCTCGCAGGTCGCGGCGTTCCCCCGTCGGTCTCCTGGCACGACTTCTTCGACGCCGCCGAAGGGCTGCTGGATGCCGCATCCGTCGACCGCGCGCTGACCCGGCTCTCCCGCCCCTCGCTGGCCGCGCTCGCCTCCGGTGACGCCGCCTCCGAACCCGAGCTCGTGCGCCTCGCGCTCGCCGCCGACTCCGGCCGCGCCTACCAGCCGGTACGCGAGCGCGTCACCGAGCTCGCCTCGCGCCGCCCAGAGGCCTTCGAGCCGCGGCCGGAACCGCCCGCCCCCGCCCCCGCCGATGAGCGGCGCGAGGCTGCGGCGGCCGAGAGAGCCTTCACGACCGCCGGTTCGCTCGCCGACGCGCTCCTCGCCTGCCTGCACAGCCCGTTCGCCCGCACCGGGTCGGGCGCCGTGAGCGCGGCCGAGCGCAAGCGGCTGGCCGACTCCGGCGCAGTCGGCGCGACCGACGACATCGAGGACCTCCTCGCCGCCGCCGAGATGGCGGGCCTGGCCGTGGCGCAGGAGCGGCAGTGGGTCGTCACCGACGCAGGCGAGCGGTGGCTCGAGGCGCCGACGGCCGAGCGGTGGGCGCAGATCGCCGAGGGCTTCCGCCGCGGGCTGCCGGCCGGGCTGCGCACCGCCGACGGCGGCTTCACCGCCGTCTCGACCTGGCTCGAGGCATTCCCGCTCGATCCGGACTGGCCCGCGCGTGCCGAGCGCCTCCGCCGCGTCGGCAGGGCCTGGGGGCTTCTCGACGGCGATGCCGTGGAGTTCTCGTGGACGACGGCGCTGCGCTCCGGCGCCGAGGCCGATCCGTCCGCTCTCTCCGCGCACCTCCCGGCCGAGATCGACCGCGTGTACCTCCAGGCCGATCTGACGGCGATCGCGCCCGGGCCGCTGGCCCCCGCGCTCGACCTGCGCCTGCGGGGCATCGCGATCCGCGAGTCGCGGGCACAGGCCTCCACCTATCGCTTCACGGCCGATTCGATCGGCGCCGGCATGACCGAGGGCGAGACCGCCGCGACGATGCGCGACTTCCTCGCGGGGCTGTCGCTCACCGGCATCCCGCAGCCGCTCGAGTACCTGATCGAGAGCACCGCTGCTCGCCACGGGTTGGTGCGCGTGCGCGCCGATCAGGCCGCAGGACGGACGCGGATCGAGAGTCCGGATGCCTCGCTCCGCGACACCATCGCGATCGACCAGGCCCTGCGTCCCCTCGGCCTGCTCGCCGACGGCGACACGCTCGTCTCGCGAGTCGCCCGCGACGCCGTCTACTGGACGCTGGCCGACGCGCGCTACCCCGTGATCGCGCTCGACGACGCCGGGGCTCCCGAGCCGGTGCGACGCCGCGCGGCGTCGGCGCCCGCAGAGTCCGGCGCGGCGACCTCCGCCGACACGTACGCGCGGCTCCTCTCGGCGCTGCGCAGCGGCCACGGCACCGAGGGCGAAGAGGGATGGCTCGGCCGCGAGCTCGAGCAGGCGGTGCGCGCCCGCGCCGAGATCGTCGTCGTGGTGCGCATGCCCGACGGGTCGGAGCGCACCCTCACGCTCGAGGCGTCCGGCCTGGGCGGCGGCCGCCTGCGCGGCCGCGACCGCGCGGCTGACATCGAGCGGACGCTGCCCGTGGCGAGCATCGTCACCGTGCGGCCTGCGTGATCCGGCGTGCGTGATGCGACCCGCGTGACCCGGCCGGTTCGCGCCATCTGCGGCCCGCGCCGGTAGAATTGCCCGTTATGGCTGACGGCCCCCTCATCGTCCAGAGCGATCGCACCGTGCTGCTCGAAGTCGCTCACCCCGACGCCGAGAGCGCCCGGCACGAACTCGCGATCTTCGCCGAGCTCGAGCGCGCCCCCGAGCACATCCACACGTACCGCATCACGCGGCTCGGACTGTGGAACGCGCGCGCCGCGGGGCACGACGCCGCCGACATGCTCGCGACCCTCGACCGCTGGTCGCGCTTCCCCGTGCCGCCGTCGGTGTCGATCGACATCTCGGAGACGGTGGGGCGGTACGGACGGCTCGTGATCGAGCGCGCCCCCCTCGCCGAGGACGGGTCCGGCGGTGAGCTGATCCTCCGGTCGACGGATGCCGCGGTCCTGGCCGAAGTGTCGAAGAACAAGCGGATCCAGCCGCTGCTCATCGGCCGTCCCTCCCCCGACGCCTTCGTCGTCGACGCGTGGGCCCGGGGCCACATCAAGCAGGAGCTGCTGAAGATCGGCTGGCCGGCCGAGGATCTCGCTGGATACACGCCGGGGACGCCGCATCCGATCGATCTTGCGGAAGACGGCTGGAACCTGCGCCCCTACCAGCGGCAGGCCGTCGACATCTTCACCGACGGCGGCTCGGGCGTCGTGGTGCTCCCGTGCGGCGCGGGCAAGACGCTCGTCGGCGCCGGCGCGATGGCCGCGACGAAGACGACGACGCTCATCCTCGTGACCAACACGGTGAGCGCCCGGCAGTGGCGTGACGAGCTGCTCAAGCGCACGTCGCTCACTCCGGAGGAGATCGGCGAGTACTCCGGGCAGTCGAAGGAGATCAAGCCCGTCACGATCGCGACGTACCAGATCCTCACCGCGAAGCGGAAGGGACAGTACGCCCACCTCGCTCTGCTCGACGCCCTCGACTGGGGCCTCATCGTCTACGACGAGGTGCACCTGCTCCCCGCGCCGGTGTTCAAGCTCACCGCCGACCTGCAGGCCCGCCGCCGCCTCGGCCTCACCGCGACCCTCGTGCGCGAAGACGGCCGCGAGGGCGACGTGTTCAGCCTCATCGGCCCCAAGCGCTTCGACGCGCCGTGGAAGGAGATCGAGGCCCAGGGATTCATCTCGCCCGCGGTCTGCTACGAGGTGCGCGTCGACCTGCCCGCGGGCGACCGCCTCGAGTACGCAGCCGCTGCCGACGACGAGCGCTACCGCCTCGCCGCCACGGCGCCCGCGAAGATCGGCGTGGTGCGCCGGCTCGTCGACCGTCACGCAGGCGAGCGCATCCTCGTGATCGGGCAGTACCTCGACCAGATCGACGTGCTCTCCGAGGCGCTGAACGCGCCGAAGATCACAGGGGCGACGCCGGTCGACGAGCGCGAGGAGCTGTACCAGGCGTTCCGCGTCGGCGAGATCTCGCTGCTCGTGGTGTCGAAGGTCGCCAACTTCTCGATCGATCTGCCCGAGGCATCCGTCGCCATCCAGGTGTCGGGCTCGTTCGGATCGCGCCAGGAGGAGGCCCAGCGCCTCGGACGCCTGCTGCGCCCGAAGGAGTCCGGCAACACGGCGAGCTTCTACACGCTCATCGCGCGCGACACGGTCGACCAGGACTTCGCCCAGAACCGCCAGCGCTTCCTCGCCGAGCAGGGCTACGCCTACACGATCCTCGACGCCGACGGCATCGCCGCCTGAGGCCGCGCCGGCCGCGTCGGCGCGTCGGCGCGCCGGCCGCGTCGGCGCCGTCGGCGCACGTGGGCGAGGAGGAATCGCCGGGAGAGGACGGATGCCGCGCGCCCGCCCTCGATTCGCGAGATCGCCTCGCTGCGCCGCGGCCTCGCGAGCGCGCGGGCGTCAGTCGAGCAGGAAGGCGGCGATCCTCCGAGACACCTCCGCGGGGTTGTCGTCGACGAGGAAGTGCGCGCCGCCCGGGACGAACTCCACCCGCGTGTGCGGGGCGTCCTCCGGGCGCACGTTCATCGCGTCCTTCGGCAACAGGGCATCGTCGGCGCCGAACAGCACCAGCGTGGGGGTCTGGAGGACGCGCCCCAGGTAGCGGCCGCGCATGATGTTCATGAATCCGGGCAGGATGAGTCCGCGGTACAGCTTCGAGGCGGCCCGAGCCCGGCGGGGATCGCGCAGCGCCTCGACGTAGGCGGCGACATCGGCGGCGTCCATCGGCTTCGTCTCGAACCCGCGAAGCAGCCAGTGCGTGAGCCGCTGCCGACCGCCCGAGAGCAGGCGTGGGCCGAGCCCGGGCGTCGCGATCGCCCACTGGAACCACAGGTGCGGCATCGCCTTCATCATCCCCACCGCGAGCGCGCGGTTCATCCGGAAGTACGGCGCCGGCACGGCGACCGCGACATAGCGGCGGATGCGGTCGGGGTGGTCCAGGCACAGGTCGAACCCCACGAGCGCTCCCCAGTCGTGCGCGACGAGGTCGACCTGGTCGAGACCGAGGTCATCGAGCAGCGCGATCAGATCGCGCATGACGGTGGCCGAGTCGTAGCCGCCGTCCGGCGCCTCGGTCTCCCCCGCGCCGCGCAGGTCCGGCGCGATGAGATGCGCACGACCCGACAGCGCGGCCATGACGGGCGCCCACTCGCGTGCGCTCTGCGGGAACCCGTGAAGCAGCAGGACCGGCGCCCCCGCGCCGGCTTCGGTCACGTGCATGCGCAGTCCGTTCGCGGTGACCGTTCGTGAGCGGATGCCGGTGGTCTCGGTCATGGGCGTCATGATACTACTTTCGTAGTACCGTGTCACTACATAGATAGTAAACCGACGAGCATAGGCTTCCCGCCATGAGCACCACCCGCTAACGCGCACTCGACGCGGCCGTCCAGCTGGTCGGCACCGAGGGCATCCGCGCGCTCACCCATGCCCGGGTCGACGAACGCGCCGGCCTGCCCAAGGGCTCGACGTCGAACTGGTTCCGCACGCGTGCCGCGCTCGTCGCGGGCGTCGCGACATGGCTCGCCGAGAGCGAGCGCGCCGACTTCGGCGGCACGGAGGCACCGGCCATCGACACCCCCGAGCAGCTCATCGACGCGCTCAGCCAGGTGATCGCCCTTCAGAGCGGCCCGCTCGCTCCTCGCACGAAGGCGCGCTTCGCCCTCTTCCTCGAGGGCGCGGGCGACGCCGAGATGCTGGCACCGCTGCTGGCCCAGCGACGCGTGTTCGTCGAGTGGACCACGGCCCTCCTCGCCCGCGTCGGCGCCCGCTCTCCCGACGAGGCCGTCCGCGCGCTCATGGCCGCGGGCGACGGGCTCATCCTCCATCGCGTGACCGTCGATCCTGATGCCGAGATCCGTCCCGTGGTCGAGCGTGCCGTGCGCGCCTGTCTCGACTGAGGCATCGGCATCTCCGCCTCTCCGGGTGATTTCCAGACAGGGCATGACTTACGTGGCCATAATGAGGGCATGACAGCACCTCGCATCCTCGTCGTCGACGACGAGCCGAACATCCGCGACCTGCTCATCACGAGCCTCCGCTTCGCGGGGTTCCAGGTGAGGGCCGTGTCCAACGGCGCTCAGACGATCTCGGCTGTCCTCGAGGAGGAGCCGGACCTCATCATCCTCGACGTGATGCTGCCCGACATGAACGGGTTCAGCGTCACCAAGCGCCTGCGCGGAGCCGGATACACCGCGCCGATCCTGTTCCTCACCGCGAAGGACGAGACGGAGGACAAGATCACCGGGCTCAACGCCGGCGGTGACGACTACGTGACCAAGCCGTTCAGCCTCGACGAGATCGTCGCGCGCATCCAGGCGATCCTCCGCCGCACGATGCAGGCCGATGAAGAGTCGATGATCCGCGCAGGCGAGCTCACCATGGACCAGGACACGCACGACGTCCAGGTCGGCGACGCGAGCATCGACCTCAGCCCGACCGAGTTCAAGCTGCTGCGCTACCTCATGCTCAATCCCAACCGGGTGCTGTCCAAGGCGCAGATCCTCGACCACGTCTGGGAGTACGACTTCAACGGAGACGCCGGCATCGTCGAGAGCTACATCTCGTACCTGCGGCGCAAGATCGACCCGCACTCGTCCGAGCCGCTCATCCAGACCAAGCGCGGCTTCGGCTACATGCTCAAGGCGGGCAAGACCGCGTAGTCCGCGGCACGATCGAGGGAGCCACCTCTGGCGCAGAAAACCGACGCGATCACCCGGTGGTGGCGCGGCACGAGCCTGCGCGCGAAGGTCACCGGGGTCACGGTCGCGCTCCTGGCGATCGGGCTGTTCGTCGCGGGGATCGGCACCATGGCCTTCCTGCGCAACAGCCTCATCCTCAGCATCGACCAGCAGGTCGACGCGCTCGCCCGCAGCGAGGTCGCCGGGTCGCTGCTGGACTTCACCGTGCGCAACGGGCAGCTCGAGGTCTCGCCCGCCGACGACGCGCCGCCCACAGACTTCTTCGTCGCGGTGTACGAGCCGGTCGAGGGCACGCACCTCGCGACCGCGGGCGGCGGTGCGGAGTCGCCGCCCGCCTTCCCGATGAAGTACCCGCTCGATGCGGCGCAGTCCGATCAGCTCGAGATCGTGACGATCCCCTCCGAGGACGGCGAAGCGGCCTTCCAGGCCACCGTTACGGTGCAGGAGTACCAGAACACCGGCATCCTGTACTCCCAGATGGTCGCCGTGCCGCTCGCCCCGATCAACCAGGTCGTCGCCAGCTACGTCGGCATCTACAGCATTCTGGCCGTCCTCATCCTCGTGGCGGGCGCCTTCGCGACGCGGTGGCTGGTCACCCTCACGTTCCGCAGCCTCGGCCAGGTCGAGTCCACCGCCGAGGCCATCGCCGGCGGCGAGTTCAGCCTGCGCATGACCGACATCGAACCGACCTCGACCGAGGTGGGGCGGCTCAAGACCGCGATCAACGCCATGCTCGACCGGGTCGACGCCGCGCTCTCGCAGCGCGATGCCACCGTGCGGCAGATGCGCCGGTTCATCGGGGATGCGAGCCACGAGCTGCGGACGCCCCTCGTCACGGTCCGCGGGTACGCCGAGCTGTACCGCATGGGAGCGATCCGCGGCGACGAGGACATCGCCCAGTCGATGGACCGCATCGAGAAGGAGGCCATCCGGATGGGCGTCCTCGTCGAGGACCTCCTCGCGCTGGCACGCCTCGACGAGCGGCGCGACGTGGTGATCGCCCCCGTCGACCTGCGCCCGATCGCACGGGACGCCGCCCTCGACCTGCGCGCGTCCGCGCCGCTGCGGCCGGTGACGGTGATCGACACGACCGCCGAGGACCACCCCGCCCCGCCGACGCCCGACGAGCCGCCTGGGGCACCCGAGAAGCGCCGGCCTCCGACGACCGCGCTCACGCGGGCGGGGGCGACGCTGTCGCTGCTGCGCCGGCGCCCGAAGCCGGTCCCCGCGACGAGCGCCGCGGGCGTGCGGGAGGCGACCGCGGTCGTTCCCGTCGACGATGAGCCCCTACTCGCCGAAGCACTCGTGCCGGTGGTGCTCGGCGACGACAACCGCATCCGCCAGGTCGTCACGAACCTCATCGGCAACGCGCGCAGGTTCACCGGCGAGGATTCCCCCATCGAGCTGCGCGTCGGCGTCGACCCCGCGATGCGCTCAGGCTGGGTGGAGATCGTCGACCACGGCGAGGGCGTGCCCGATCAGATCAAGGACAAGATCTTCCAGCGCTTCTGGCGCGCCGACACGTCGCGCACGCGCGAGACCGGCGGGTCGGGTCTCGGCCTGTCGATCGTGGCGTCGATCGTCGAGGCGCTGCACGGCTCGGTCGGCGTGACCGACACCCCGGGCGGCGGCGCGACGTTCCGCGTGTCCTTCCCGCTCGATGAGGACACGGATGCCGCGGAGCACGTCCACATCGAGACGCAGCCCATCCGGCGCCCGTCGCCCGGGACCGACTGACGCACCGGCTCCTCCCCAGCGGGTCGCGCGGGCGATGCCTCCCCGGCATCGGCGGCAGGGCCGGCCGCCCGCGGCCACCGCTCATAGCGTGGCGGACACGAGGGCGCGGCATCGGGTCGCCCCACGAAGGGAGCAATCATGGCCGTCTTCTCCGTCGACAGCGACGCGGTCCTCGCCACCACCGCGGCCGTCCGCGGCACGCTCGAGCGGCTGCAGGCCGAGTCCAACGCGATGATGACGCAGCTCACGCAGCTGCAGTCGTCATGGACGGGATCCGCATCGATCGCGTTCCACTCCGTCGCCGACAACTGGCGCGCGACCCAGCGTCAGGTCGAGGAGTCGCTCTCGGGCATCAACGTCGCACTGGCCGCCGCCGGCCGGCAGTACGCCGAGGCCGAGCTCGCCACGACGAGCCTGTTCCGCTGAGCTGGCAGGCCGGGAACGACGAAGGGCCCCTCCGTGAGGAGGGGCCCTTCGTGCGTGGCTGGGGTTTCGATACGCGCGCTTCGCGGGCTACTCAACCCTGACCCGAGCCGCGTCAACGCCGCTTCGCGGCATTGATCCGTCTCGCGTCAGAAATCCATGCCACCCGTCGGGTCGCCGGCCGGAGCCGCGACCTTCTCGGGCTTGTCGGCGACGACGGCCTCGGTGGTGAGGAACAGACCGGCGATCGACGCGGCGTTCTGCAGCGCGGAGCGGGTCACCTTCACCGGGTCGTTGATGCCGGCGGCCAGCATGTCGACGTACTCGCCCGTGGCGGCGTTGAGGCCCTGGCCCGCGGGGAGCTCGGCGACCTTGTTCGCCACGACGCCCGGCTCGAGGCCGGCGTTGAGGGCGATCTGCTTCAGCGGAGCCTCGATCGCGACGCGCACGATGTTCGCACCGGTCGCCTCGTCGCCCGAGAGCTCGAGGCCCGCGAAGGCTGCCTTGCCGGCCTGGATGAGCGCGACGCCACCGCCGGGGACGATGCCCTCCTCGACGGCCGCCTTCGCGTTGCGGACCGCGTCTTCGATGCGGTGCTTGCGCTCCTTGAGCTCGACCTCGGTCGCCGCGCCCGCCTTGATGACGGCGACGCCGCCGGCGAGCTTGGCGAGGCGCTCCTGAAGCTTCTCGCGGTCGTAGTCGCTGTCGGTGTTCTCGATCTCGCGACGGATCTGGGTCACGCGACCCTCGATCTGCGACGCCTCACCGGCACCCTCGACGATGGTGGTCTCGTCCTTGGTGATGATGACCTTGCGCGCACGGCCGAGCAGGTCGAGGGTGGCGTTCTCGAGCTTGAGACCGACCTCCTCGGTGATGACCTGGCCACCCGTGAGGATCGCGATGTCCTGCAGCTGAGCCTTGCGACGGTCGCCGAAGCCGGGGGCCTTGACGGCGACCGACTTGAAGATGCCGCGGATCTTGTTGAGCACGAGCGTCGCGAGGGCCTCGCCCTCGACGTCCTCGGCGATGATCAGGAGTTCCTTGCCGTCCTGGATCACCTTGTCGACGATCGGCAGAAGGTCCTTGATGTTCGAGATCTTCTGGTTCGCGATGAGGATGTACGGGTCCTCGAAGACGGCCTCCTGGCGCTCCGGGTCCGTGACGAAGTAGGGGTTGATGTAGCCCTTGTCGAAGCGCATGCCCTCGGTGAGCTCGAGCTCGGTGCCGAAGGTCTGCGACTCCTCGACGGTGACGACACCCTCCTTGCCGACCTTGTCGATGGCCTCCGCGATGAGCGCGCCGATCTCGGGGTCGCCGGCGGAGATGGACGCGGTGGCGGCGATCTCCTCCTTGGTCTCGACCTCCTTGGCGTCGGAGAGCAGCTGGGTCGTGATGGCCTGGACGGCCTTCTCGATGCCCTTCTTGAGCGAGATGGGGTCGGCGCCGGCCGCGACGTTGCGCAGGCCCTCGCGCACGAGCGCCTGGGCGAGGACGGTGGCCGTCGTCGTGCCGTCACCGGCGACGTCGTCGGTCTTCTTCGCGACCTCCTTGACGAGCTCCGCGCCGATCTTCTCGTACGGGTCGTCGAGCTCGATCTCCTTGGCGATGGAGACACCGTCGTTCGTGATCGTGGGTGCGCCCCACTTCTTCTCGAGAACCACGTTGCGACCGCGGGGGCCCAGGGTCACCTTGACGGCGTCGGCCAGCGTGTTCAGGCCGCGCTCGAGACCGCGACGGGCCTCCTCATCGAAAGCGATGATCTTTGCCATGTGTGTTTCGTCCTCCCAGGACGGGGCTTATGGATTAGCACTCAGCGAACCGGAGTGCTAATCCATTCTGGCACTCACCCCTGGGGAGTGCAAGCCACCGTGAGAGGCGCCGCAACACGCAGAAACGGGATGCCGCGGCATCCCGTCCCTGGTCTTCGGAAGCGCCGGGTCAGACCACGCGCACCGACTCCGCCTGCGGCCCCTTCTGGCCGGTGCCGACCGTGAACTCCACGGTCTGCCCCTCTTCGAGCACGCGGAAGCCCGACATGTCGATGTTCGAGTAGTGGACGAAGACGTCCTGTCCTTCCGCCGTGATGAAGCCGAAGCCCTTCTCGGCGTTGAACCACTTGACGGTGCCCTGAGTCATGCGAATCTCCTGATGCTGGTACGACTGGCTTCATCGTATGCACGCGGCGATACCGGCCGACGACCGCTCGGCGACTTGTTGACACAGGGGGACACAACTGTTTACCGGGGCGTAACACCCGGCCCGCCACCGGCGTCAGGGGGTGGGTGTCGCCGACTGACCGGCGGCCGTGCGGTCGAGCCCGATGACGATCGTCAGCTGCCTGGTCTCGGGGTCGGCGGGCTGGTAGACCTCGCTCTGCTCGACGCGCGCGCCGCCGATCGCCTCGGCGAGGCCGGCAGCCGCCGCCTGGTCCTCGGGGGTGACGTAGTACACCGTCGTCTCGGCGAAGTCGTCGGCGCTCGCGTCGCTCGGAAGGACCTGGCCGTCGGTCCATCCCGCCCCGACGACGACGTCTTTCATCTGGGTCGCGAGACCCTGCTCCGGCGTCGCATTGAGGATGACCACCTGATAGCTCGTGTCGAGGACCGGGGTCACCTGCGCGGTGGGCTGGGCGGTGGGCTCGGGCGTGGGGAACAGCTCGATGCGGCCGGAGACCAGCAGAGTGCCGAAGATGCCGACGACGATGAGGACGATGGTCGCGAGCGCGGCCCACAGCAGCACGACCCAGCCGCGCATGCGCGGGTTCTCAGCCCGGTGGGCGCCGACTCGCCCGGCATCCGGAAGATCGTCGAAGCGATCCCGGGGGAAGGTCGTATTCGGCACCCGACGATGCTACCGGGCGCGCGCCTGGGAGCCCGCCCGGCCCGCCCGGGCCTGCGCACGTGCGTCGCGGAGACGCCGCAGGCGCTTCACCAGCATGGGGTCGTGCGCCTGCGCGTCGGCCGTTTCGATCAGGCGGCCCAGCAGCTGGTAGTAGCGGGCGGGAGCCAGCCCGAGCTCGGCGCGGATCGCCTCCTCCTTCGCCCCGGCGTGCCGGCGCCACTCCGCCTCGAAGGCGAGGATGGCGAGGTCGCGGTCGGAGAGGGGCACGTCCTCACGCTAGCCGCGGCGGGGCGCCGCGCCGGCGCGCCACTCCACGGAGGCGCCGAGCGGATCCACCGTGGCGAGGGGCTCGCCGTCGCGGCCGAGGACGAACCCGCCCCAGGTGTCGGGGTCGACGGCCGGCCGCCATGCGTCGTGCAGGCCGGGCGGGTCGATCGAGATCCACACCGCTTCGAGCCGGCGCAGCGCATCGAGCAGGCGCTCGCGCCCCGCGCGCGGGATGTGCGGCAGCACGCCGGGGGTCGTCACGACGAGGGTCGCTCCCGCCGGGGCGTGCGCCGCTGCGGCGGCGAGCACCGCGGGATCGGACGCGTCGCCGGTGAACAGCCTCGGCGGCTCGTCGGCCACGATGTCGAGGGCCGCCTCGATGCGCGCCGCCCGGCCCTCCTCGCCCGGCCACACGAGCGCGGTGAGGAACCGGCGGTCCGACGGGTCGGAGGCATCGAGCGGCGAGAGGTCCACTCCCCCGCGCCACACCACCTCGGGCAGCCGCAGCGGCGGATCGCCCGTGAGGTCGCACGCGAGCAACACCGCCGACGGACCATCCGGAGGGTCGAGCGACGGACCGCCGCGGAACCGGTACGAATAGCGGTCGGGGTACAGGCACAGGCCCGCGCTCGCGCCCAGCTCCAGCAGCGCGATGGGCCCCTCCACGGTGCTGAGCGCGGGCAGGAGCGCGGCGCAGCGCTGCGGCTCGTTGGTCTGCAGACGGCGAGCGGATGCCTCGGCGACGACGTCGTCGGCGTGGGCGGCCAGCCACGCCGACCAGGCCGCGAAGGGCACCTCGGGCGCACCCAGCAGGCGGGTCACGGCGAACACGAGCGGCGGCTGGCGGTGCGTCTCGGGGATGTGGGCGAGGATGCCGGCGGTCGCCGGGTCGCCGGCGACGCCGGCCGCCCAGTCGGCGTAGAGCGCGGACCGGCCCGGTGCTTCGTCGCGCGCGAAGCGCCGGTAGCGCTCGGCGACGGCGGACGCGGCATCCGATCTCATCCGTCCATTGTCACGGCATGCTCTCCGCCGCGGCGGGCCGACCCCGCCGGGACTGGGGTTGAATGGAGGGGTTCCACTCGCACGAGCACCGGAGGACTCATGACGTACACCGTCGACAAGAGCGACGACCAGTGGCGCGAAGAGCTCACCCCGCAGCAGTACGCGGTGCTGCGCGAAGCCGGCACCGAGCGGGCCTGGACGGGCGAGCTGCTCGATGAGAGCCGGGCCGGCCTCTACGCGTGCGCGGCGTGCGGCGCCGAGCTGTTCAAGAGCGGCACCAAGTTCGACTCGCACTGCGGGTGGCCCTCTTTCTACGAGTCCATCCGCCCGGAGGCCGTCGAGCTCATCGAGGACAACAGCCACGGGATGGTGCGCACCGAGGTGCGCTGCGCGACGTGCGGCTCGCACCTCGGGCACGTCTTCCCCGACGGCTTCGGCACGCCCACCGGCGACCGCTACTGCATGAACTCGCTCTCGCTGCAGTTCACACCGGAAGAGACGGAGTGACCGGCGACCACTCGCCGGAGCCGGCGGCCGACGCGCCGGAGCGCCCGGCGCTCGACGCCGTGCGCGCGCGGCGCTCGTGGTCGAAGGTCACCGACGCGGCCCCCACCCACGCCGAGCTGCTGACTCTCGTCTCCGCCGCCGGCCGCGTCGCCGATCACTCGTCGCTGCGCCCCTGGCGCCTCATCGAGCTGCGCGGCTCCGACCGCGAAAGACTCGGACGCGCCATCGCGAAGGCCGAGGGCGACAAGAGCCCCTCGTCGAAGCCGCTGCGCGCGCCGCTGCTGATCGCCGTCGTCGCCAGCTACCGCAAGAGCGACAAGGTGCCCCGGTGGGAGCAGGAGGCGGTGGCCTCGGGCGTCGCGCACGTGCTCAGCCTCCTCCTCGACGAAGCGGGCTGGGGCGTGATCTGGCGCACCGGCGGCTACACGCGATCGAAGGCGGTCGCCAAGGCCCACGGCCTCGACAAGAACGAGGAGCTGCTGGGCTGGCTGTACGTCGGCGGCAAGCCGCCTCGCGCTCGCCTCGGCCGCCGCAAGGGCGTCGAGGCTCGCAAGCACGTGTCGCGCATGCCGAAGGCGAAGAAGGACTGATTCCGGCGGGTCGGCGGCGCACAGCGCTCGGCGGTCGGGGCGGCGTCAGCTCCGGCGGCGCCACGGAACCGCCGCGACGACCACGGAGGCGAGCGCCACGGCGACCATCGCCGCCTGCTGGCCGAGTCCGGGGCCCGCGGGCGCCGGCCACAGGGCGTCGAGCAGCACCGATGTCAGCAGCTGGCCCACCACCGAGCCCAGCGCGAGCAGCAGCACTCCCGTGTACTTGACGATCACCACGGACAGGAAGATGTAGGCGACGCCGATCGGGCCGCCGAGGTAGACCCACGGATCGGTCGGGAACGGCCGGGGCGGTCCGACGATCGCGACGTGCACGATCGCCGCGATCGCAAGCAGCACCGTCCCGCCGATGAAGTTCACCAGGGTGGCCGTGAGCGGAGTCCCGACGCGCTGGCGCAGCCTGCCGTTCGTCGCCTGCTGCCACGCGATGCCGGCTCCGGCCGCGAACGGCAGCACCAGCATCCACACGGGCACGTCGGCGAGCCCGTCGCCCACGAGCGCGATCCCGACGGCGGCGAGCGCGAGCGCGCCGCCGAGCAGTCGGGGCACCGTGACGGCGACGACGCCCGCCGGGCCGTAGCCGATGCGGTCGAGCACGAGTCCGTTGACCGTCTGCCCCGCCACGACGCCGACCGTGAAGAGCGAGACGCCGATCAGCCCGACGGCGAGACCCTGCGTCGCGACCGTGAGCGCTCCGGCGGCGCCACCCGCCAGCATCCACCACGGGATGCCGCGCGAGCGCACCCCCGCGACGAGCCGGCCGAAGCCCGCCCGGCCCGATGGCATCGCGGAGGACAGCACGATGAGGATCACGAGCCCCGACCCGAACGAGACCACGGCGGCGACGAAGCCGTCGCCGAGCCGGACGCCGAGCTGACCGTTCACGCGTGCCTGGATCGCCGTCAGCATGCCGATGACCGCCGCCGCCGTGAGCGCGACCCAGACGGGCACGCCCGATCGCGGCGAGGAAGAGGAGCTCATCGAGCCGGCTACGGGACTTGAACCCGTAACCCCCTAATTACAAGTTAGGTGCGCTACCAATTGCGCCAAGCCGGCAGGCCACCAGTCTAACGGCGGGCAGCCGCACCGCCGCGTTCGGCGACCGCTACGGGGTCGGCGTGGGAGTCGGAGTCGGGCTCGGCGTCTCGTCGTAGTAGGCGTCGCTGGCGACCGTGAGCACGAACTGCGCGAACTCCTTCGGGTCGTTCAGGGCGCCGATGTAGGGGGTGCCGTTCACGAGGACCATCGGCGTGCCGGTGAGGGCGACGTCGTCGGTGTCGGGCAGCCCGCCGAGCGCGCGCTCGGTCGCCGTCTTGGCCCACGACGTGAACGCCTGGTCCTCGATGCACGAGCGCACCACCTTCGCGCCCTCGGCACCGGAGGCGATCGCCATCGCGGCCAGTTCGCTGTCGGTATAGCCGTCGGAGTCGACGTCGGGCTGCTGCGTGAGCAGGGTGTTGTTGAAGGCGAAGAAGTAGTCGGGCGAGTGCGTCGCGACGCAGGCCGCCGCGCTTGCGGCACGCAGCGAGTACTTCGTGCCGTTCGACTTCGACGTGAGCATCGCGACCGGGTAGTAGGTCAGGGTCGCCGCGTCCTCGCTGACCCACTTCGACAGCTGCTGCACGTTCGCCAGCTGGAAGTCGCGCGAACCCGTCGACAGGTAGTCGACGTAGACGCGGATGTCGACCGCCGGCTGCGCGGTCGCCGTGGGGTCGGCGGTGGGCTCGGGGGTGGGGGTCGCCGTGGGCGTCGCCTCGCCCTCGATGGCGCCGCTGTTCGAGGGGTCCTCAGCCGTCAGGCCGAGACCGGTGACGCCCGTCACCACGAAGCCGTCGTCGGTGACGTTCTCGGGGCTCAGCATCGGCTTGGAAGCGGCCGACGAGACGGCCCAGGTCACCACGACTGCGGCGACGGCGACGACCGCGAGGACCACGGTCGCGATGGTCGCACCGCGGATGGCGCGCGCACGAGACTGCCGCGCCTGCACCTGCTGCGCCTTCTCGCGCACGGCGTCACGCCGCTCGCTCGCGGCAGCGGCGTTCGGTGACTCGTCGCTCGACATGGAACCTCTCGGGACGGATGCGGGGGCCTGGGTGGGCGTGGCCTTCCGGGGAAATGGGCCGTTGACGATGCTAGTCAGCCACCCTGTGAAATGCCCAGACGGAGGCTCCACGCGCGCCGTGTCATACTTGACCTTGCGCCCGATGACGGGCGTGCGGGCAAGCCCCCGCTCATTCCATCACTACGGATCGTCCGGCACGTACCTGCCGGTGAAGGAGAAGAGAACATGGCGTCCGTCACCTTTGACAACGCAACCCGTCTGTACCCCGGGGGCACGCGCCCCGCTGTCGACAAGCTCGACCTCGACGTCGCCGATGGCGAGTTCCTGGTCCTCGTCGGCCCCTCCGGCTGTGGCAAGTCCACGTCGCTGCGCATGCTGGCCGGCCTCGAAGAGGTCAACTCCGGCCGCATCCTCATCGGCGACCGCGACGTCACCGACGTCCCGCCGAAGGACCGCGACATCGCGATGGTCTTCCAGAACTACGCGCTGTACCCGCACATGACCGTCGCCGAGAACATGGGCTTCGCGCTCAAGATCGCCGGCGTCGGCAAGGAGGAGCGCGCCGCGCGCGTCCTCGAGGCGGCCAAGCTCCTCGACCTCGAGCAGTATCTGACCCGCAAGCCGAAGGCGCTCTCGGGCGGCCAGCGTCAGCGCGTCGCCATGGGCCGCGCCATCGTGCGTCAGCCCCAGGTGTTCCTCATGGACGAGCCGCTGTCGAACCTCGACGCCAAGCTCCGCGTGCAGACGCGCACCCAGATCGCCTCGCTCCAGCGCCGCCTCGGCGTCACCACGGTCTACGTCACGCACGACCAGACCGAGGCCCTCACGATGGGCGACCGCATCGCCGTGCTCAAGGACGGCCTGCTCCAGCAGGTCGGCACGCCGCGCGACCTCTACGAGACGCCGAAGAACGTCTTCGTGGCCGGCTTCATCGGCTCGCCCGCGATGAACCTCTTCCCGGCGCACCTCGCCGAGGGCGGCATCCAGTTCGGCGACAAGGTCGTCGGCATCGAGGCCGACACGCTCGGCCGCGCCCACGGCACCGAGGTCACGATCGGCGTCCGTCCCGAGGACATCGTCGTGGCTCCCGAAGACGGCAAGGGCCTCTCGGTCAAGGTCGACCTCGTCGAGGAGCTCGGCGCCGACGGCTACCTCTACGGTCACACCGACGTCAACGGCAAGCGCACCGACATCGTCGCCCGCGTCGACGGCCGCCGCCACCCGATGGCCGGCGACACCGTCACGCTCGCGCCGGTTCCCGGTCACGTGCACGTGTTCGACCTCGAGTCTGGCGACCGCCTCACGCAGCAGGCGATCGCCTCGGCGTAACCGAATTTCGGTCGCGACGGCGCGGGTGGGAGAATTCCCCCCGCGCCGTCGCGCATTTCCAGGAGGGTGGTGGCCGTGCCCGAGGCGCTGAGCATCACAGCCAGCAGTGTCGATCCCGGCCTGCTCACGCTGCCCTGGTCGACGACCCTCGCAGACTGGCCGTCGAGCAACATCGTGTACCTGCCCAAGGGCATCTCGCGGCACCTGGTGCGGTTCGCCAACCTCTCGGGTCGCGTCGTCGCGATCAAGGAGACGACGGAGCAGATGGCCCGGCGCGAGTACGACATGCTCGGCAACCTCGATCGCCTGGACGTGCCGTGCGTGCAGCGCGTCGCCGTGATCGCCGGGCGGACGGATGCCGCGGGCCAGCCCCTGCCGGCCGCCCTCGTGACCGCGCACCTGAAGTTCTCCCTCCCCTATCGCGCCCTGTTCACTCAGGTGCTGCGCCCCGACACGGCGACGCGGCTCGTGGACGCGCTCGCGGCCCTGCTGGTGCGCCTGCACAACGTGGGCTTCTTCTGGGGCGACGTCTCGCTGTCGAACACCCTCTTCCGCCGTGACGCCGGGGCCTTCGCCGCCTACCTCGTCGACGCCGAGACGGGCGAGCTCCACGAGTCGGGACTCACCCCCGGCCAGCGCGCGCACGACCTCGACGTGGCGCGCACGAACATCGCCGGCGAGATCATGGACCTCGAGGCGGGCGGGCGCCTGGAGGGCGGCGTCGACGCGATCGCCATCGCCGACGGCATCGTCTCGTCGTACCACTCGCTGTGGGCCGCGCTCACCGACAAGGAGTCGTTCGGCGCCGACGAGGCCTGGCGGCTGACCGAGCGCGTCCAGCGGCTCAACGACCTCGGCTTCGACATCGGCGAGATGTCGATCAAGACGACGGCCGACGGCACACGTGTCTCGATCCAGCCGAAGGTCGTCGACGCCGGCCACCACCAGCGGCGCCTCATCCGGCTCACCGGACTCGATGTCGAGGAGAACCAGGCCCGTCGCCTCCTCAACGACCTCGACGAGTTCCGCGTGCGCATCTCGCGCCTCGGCGACGACGAGGAGATGGTCGCCCACGAGTGGCTGACGCGCGTCTTCGAGCCCGTCGTCAAGGCGATCCCGTGGGACCTCCGCGCCAAGCTCGAGCCGGCCGAGGTGTTCCACCAGGTGCTCGAGCACCGCTGGTACATGTCGCAGGCGCGGGGCAAGGCGGTGCCGCTGGCCGAGGTGCTCTCGAGCTACATCGACGAGGTGCTGCGCCATAGGCGGGACGAGGCGACGCTCATGGGCCCGCCGACCGAGACGGTCTCGCTGTCGGTCATCACCTCGAGCATGCCCGTGGTCGACGACGACGAAGACGAAGAGATCGACTGGCGCGACCTGGTGTGAGAACGGCGAAGGCGCGCACCCGGACGAGCCGGACACGCGCCTTCGACAGCCGTCAGTAGCCGACGGTGAAGCGCTCGCGCGAGTGCTTCGGCTCCTCGATCTCATCGACGACGGCCACGGCCAGGTCGGCGCCTGAGATGAACGACTCGCCCTCGGCATCCGTCACCAGCACGTCGCCGCCGTCACGGTACGAGCCGGTGCGCTCGCCCGGGTTCCAGGCGCCGAAGCCGCCCGCGGGGTGCACGTAGAACCAGTCGCGCGCGGCGGGTCCGCCCTTCAGATCCTCGAGGATGCCGATCGCCTCGAGCGCCTCGGGCTTGTACTCCTCGGTGAACGACGGCTGGTCGACGAGACGCTCGCCCCCGGGCTCGATGAGGCTCCCGCCGGCGCCGCCGATCACGCCGACACGCACGTCGGCCGGAAGCTCGACCAGCAGCTCGTCGACGTTCGAGCGCACATTGCCCTCCATGTCGCCGCGCGCGGGCACCGCGAGGACCACGACGTCGACGCCCTCGAGCTCGGCCACGAGGCTGGGCACGTCGAGGAGCGTGCCCTCGATGTACGTCGCGCCCTCGACGCGCTCGGCAGGCACGGAGCGGGCGACCGACACCACCGTGTGGCCGCGGCTCACCGCCTCCGCGACGATGTGGCTGCCGGCGTAGCCGGTCCCTCCGATGACGGCGATGCGTGCCATGGTCTCCCTTTCGCTGGTGATGTCAGGCCCAAGCCGGGCGCGGAGCGATTCATTCCCGCGAATACGGCGGGTTGCGGGATCCGCTCAGCTGTCGGACTGCGTCCGCAGGGTCGCGACCTGATAGAGGGCGACGGATGCCGCAATCCCGGCGTTCAGCGACTCGGTGGCGCCCGAGATGGGGATCGACACGATCTGGTCGCACGTCTCGGTGACGAGGCGCGAGAGGCCCTTGCCCTCGGAGCCGACGACGATCACGACAGGACGATCGGCGAGCTCGAGGCTCGGCAGCGAGACGTCGCCGCCGCCGTCGAGGCCGAGGATGAACACGCCCTGCTTCTTGAACTCCTTGAGCATCGACGTGAGGTTCGCCGCGATCGCCACGGGGATGCGCGCGGCCGCGCCGGCGCTCGTCTTCCACGCGGCGGAGTTGACGCTCGCCGAGCGCCGCTGCGGCACGATGACGGCCTGACCGCCGAAGGCGGCCGTCGAGCGGATGATCGCGCCGAGGTTGCGGGGATCGGTGATGCCGTCGAGGGCCACGAAGAGCGGCGTCTGCCCGGCGTCGATGACTTCCGCGAGGAGGTCCTGCGGATGCGCGTACTCGTACGGCGGCACCTTGAGCGCAACGCCCTGGTGCACCCCGTCGAAGCCCGCCATGCGGTCGAGCTCCGGACGCGTGACCTCCATCACGGGGATGTCGCGGTGCGTCGCGATCGACAGCATCTCCTTGACGCGGTCGTCCATCTCGACGCGCTGCGCGATGTAGAACGCCGTCGCCGGGATCTTCGCCCGCAGCGCTTCGAGCACTGAGTTGCGGCCGGTGACCGTCTCGGTGTCGTCGTCCTTCTTCGCGCGCGTAGTCCGGTTCTGACCGCCCGCACCGCCGGGCTTGCCCTTGCCGCCCGCGGCGGCGTAGCGCTCAGCCGCGGCCTTGCGCTTGCCGGCGGGGTGCCACGCGCGGTCCTCGGCCTTGGGGGTCGGCCCGCGACCCTCGAGAGAGCGCTTGTTCTTGCCGCCGGTGCCCTTGGTGGGGCCCTTCTTGCCCTTTGCGGCGCCCGGGCGTCCTGGCTTAGCCATCTGTTCTCCTCACGCGGGGCTGCGCCCCGTCGGCTCCGCTGCGCGGAGCAGGAGTGTCGGCGACACTCCAATGCGTTCCGTCGGCGCTGTCTTCCAGCGTGATCCCTGCGGCGGCGATCGCATCGCGGATGCGATCGGCCGCCGCCCAGTCCTTCGCGGCCCGCGCGTCGGCGCGCTGGGCCAGCATCGTCTGCACGAGTGTGTCGAGAGCGGATGCCTCGGCCGAGGCATCCGTCTTCGACCACTGCGGGTCGAGGGGGTCGATGCCCAGGATCCCGGTCATCTTCCGTACCTGCAGCGCCCGCTCCCACGCCGTCTCGTCGTCGCCCGCATCCAGAGCCGAGTTGCCGGCTCGCACGGCCTCATGGATCACCGCGAGCGCCTGCGGCACCCCGAGGTCGTCATCCATCGCCTGGGCGAAGGAAGCCGGCGGCTCGTCGGAGAAGGCGCGGCCGGGCTCGGGCTCGAACGCGCCCGTGTCCGGGTCGGAGTCCGTCGGCCGGTCCGCCCGCCACTCGAACGGGCTCGGCACGCGCTGCACGCGCTCGAGGAAGGTGCGGATGCGATCGACCGCGGCAGCGGCCTCGTCGAAGCCGCGCTGCGAGATGTCGAGGCTCGAGCGGTAGTGCGCGGCCACGAGGGCGTAGCGGATCACCAGCGGGTCGAACTCGTCCAGCGCGTCGCGTGCGAGCACGAAGTTGAAGAGCGACTTCGACATCTTCTGGCCGTCGACGGTCACGAGACCGTTGTGCACCCAGTAGCGGGCGAACGCGTCGCCCGCCGCAGTGGACTGCGCGAGCTCGTTCTCGTGGTGCGGGAAGCGCAGGTCGAGGCCGCCACCGTGGATGTCGAACTCCGGCCCCAGGTAGCGGCGCGACATCGCCGAGCACTCGATGTGCCAGCCCGGGCGGCCGGGACCCCACGGCGAGTCCCACGTCGCCGACGAGGGCTCCCCGGCCTTGGCGCCCTTCCAGAGGGCGAAGTCGCGCGGGTCGCGCTTGCCGCGCGGGTCGGCGTCGGCGGCGGGCTCCATGGCGTCGAGGCTCTGACGGGTCAGCTCGCCGTAGGCCTGCCACGACCGCACGTCGAAGTAGACGTCGCCCGCGGCATCCGATCCCTCTTCTGCGGGGTATGCGTGACCCGCCTCGATGAGGCGCTGAATGATCTCCTGCATCTGCGTGATGGAGGCGGTCGCCCGCGGCTCGTACGTAGGGGGAAGGATGCCGATCGCCGCGTACGCGCGTGAGAACTCGAGTTCCATGCGGTAGGCGAGCGCCCACCACGCCTCGCCGTCGGACGCGTTGGCGAGCACCTTGTCGTCGATGTCGGTCACGTTGCGCACGAACGTCACGCGCTCATACCGGTGGGCGAGCCAGCGGCGCAGGATGTCGAAGCTCAGCGCGCCGCGCAGATGGCCGATGTGCGGACCGGACTGCACCGTCGGGCCGCAGACGTAGATCGTGATGTTCGAGGGGTCGAGCGGAACGAAGTCGCGCAGGGCCTGTGCCTTGCTGTCGTAGAGCTGAACCGTCACCGCACCAGCCTACCGGCCGGGTTTCCGCTAGAACTGAGTGTGATGCATGTGCTCGCCGTCCTGGCCGCCGCGATGCTGTTCGGCACGACCGGCACGTCGCAGGCGCTCGGACCCGACGGCACGACACCGCTCTCGATCGGCGTCATGCGCATGGTGATCGGCGGCACCGGGCTCGCGGTCATCGCCTTCCTCCTCGCCGCGCGTCACGCGCGGCGGCGACCGGTCGACGCCGCTCCTCCGCCGCGGCTCGGCCCGCGGCCCCTCTCGCTCATGGTGCTGACCGGTGCATGCCTCGCGATCTACCAGCCGCTGTTCTTCCTCGGCACGTCGCTGAACGGCGTCGCCGTGGGCACGGTCGTCGCTCTCGGGTCTGCGCCGATCCTCGCGGGGCTGCTCGAATGGGCGCTCACGCGACGGATGCCGACACCGACGTGGATGGGAGCGACGGCGCTCGCGACCCTCGGCGTCGTGCTGCTCGGGTTCGGCGGGGAGGCGGGCGGCGCCGGGGGCGCCGGAGGCACCGACCCCATCGGACTGCTCGGCTCGATCGGCGCGGGAGCGTCGTTCGCGGTCATCGCCAACGCCCAGCGCCGGCTGCTCGACGAGGGTTGGGACCCGTTCACCGTCGTGGGCGCGATGGGCGCGTCGTCGGCGGTGATCTGCGCCTTCGCCGTGCCTTTCGTCGACCTCGCGTGGCTCGGCACCGCGAGCGGCGTGGTCATGGCGCTGTGGCTCGGGCTCGCGACGATCTCGGTGGCGTACGTGCTGTTCACCTGGGGTCTGTCGGGGCTCACGGCCGCGACGGCGGCGACGCTGACCCTCGGCGAGCCCCTGACGGCCAGCGTCCTGGGCATCACGGTGCTGGGCGAGCGCCTGTCGGCGCTGGCGATCATCGGGCTCATCGTCCTCGCGGCCGGGCTCGCGCTGCTGGCGTGGGGCTCGCGTTCGCCGCGCGATCCGAAGCCCTACGCGGTCGAGGCCTGACGAAACCTTCTCGCAACGCGCGGGTGGCACACTGAGGGCGACATGCGCGCGACGATCCTGATCCGGCCGGACGACCTCAGCGGTGACGCCACCCGGCGCCTCATCGCCTTCCACCTCGCCGGGATGCACGACACGTCGCCGCCCGAGAGCGTGCACGCGCTCGACCTCGAGGCGCTCGGCGATCCCGCCGTGTCGTTCTGGTCGGCGTGGGTCGACGGCGAGCTGGCCGGAATCGGCGCGCTGAAGGCGATCGGCGCCGGCCGGGGCGAAGTGAAGTCGATGCGCGTCGACGACCGGTTCCTCGGCTTCGGCGTCGGCCGGGCGCTGCTGCGGCACGTCATGGACGAGGCGCGCGAGCGGGGCATGACGAGCCTGTGGCTCGAGACCGGCAGCACGCCCGAGTTCCTTCCGGCGCAGCGCCTCTACGAGAGCGAGGGCTTCGCGACCTGCGGCCCCTTCGAGGGGTACGTCCTCGACCCCTACTCGGTCTTCATGACGCGCGCGCTGTGAGCCGGGGCTCGGCGCGGGCGACCGGATCAGGCCTTGACGACCAGCGCCACGGCGAACGCGGCGACGCCCTCGCCGGCGCCCGGGAAGCCCAACCCGTCGGTGGTGGTCGCCGACACCGACACGGGCGCACCGCCGAGCGCGGCCGACAGCGCGGCTTCCGCCTCGGCGCGGCGTGCGGCGAAGCGCGGCCGATTCGCCTGCACCTGCACCGAGACGTTCCCCACGCGGAAGCCCGCCTCGCCCAGCAGGCCGAGCGTGCGCGCCAGGAAGACGTCGGCGTGCGCGCCGGCGTACTCGGGGTGGTCGGTGCCGAAGTGCGTGCCGATGTCACCCAGGCCCGCGGCGGCCAGCAGGGCGTCGACGATCGCGTGCGCGACCGCGTCGCCGTCGGAGTGACCCGACAGCGCCGGCTCGCCCGGCCATTCGAGTCCGGCGAGCCAGAGCGGTCCGTCCCCGCCGAAGGCGTGGACATCGGTCCCCAGGCCGACGCGCGGGATCGCGACGTCGTGCTCGAGCCTGGCGGCGGCGGGCGCGATGGGCGCCGCGGCCACCAGTGATCGCGCCCGGTCGAGGTCTGACGCCGTGGTGATCTTGAAGGCGAGCGGATGCCCCGCCACAGCCGCGACCGCGTGACCGGCCTCGGCGACCAGGGCGGCGTCGTCGGTGAAGTCGGCGACCGCCTCGGCGTACGCCCGCTCGAGGACGTCGCGCCGGAACGCCTGCGGGGTCTGCGCGGCGGACAACTCGGAGCGGTCCACAGCCGCGACGACCTCGGCGCCGTCGACCCGCTTGATCGTGTCGATGACCGGCAGCACCGGGATCGCGGCCGCGCGGCCTGCATCGATCGAAGCGACGACGCGCCCGAACACCTCGGGCGGGGTGAGCGCCCGCGCCGCATCGTGCACCAGCACGATCTTGACGTCGGCCCACAGTGCACCGAGGCCGGCCTGCACCGACGCCTGCCGCGTCTGCCCGCCGACGACGACCGACACCAGGTCGCGCCGTTCTCCGGCGGCCTCGAGCGCTTCGCTCAGCGCGTCGCCCTCGCGGCCGGACGGTACGACGACGACCACCTGCGCGGACGGCGCCGCGAAGACGCGTTCGAGCGCGTGGCGCAGGATCGTGTGTCCGTCGATGCCGACGAACGCCTTCGGCGCGCCGGCGCCGAGACGCGTGCCCGATCCGGCCGCGACCACGATGATGCCGACGCGGGGTACGGGTGCGATGGTCACCCGATCACGCTACCGGCCGCGCCGCACCCGGTAGACGTCAGGACGCGAGGACCTCGTCGAGGATGACGCTGGCCTTCTCTTCATCGGTCTTCTCGGCGAGCGCGAGCTCCGAGATGAGGATCTGCTTGGCCTTCGCGAGCATGCGCTTCTCGCCGGCCGAGAGCCCGCGGTCCTGATCGCGGCGCCACAGGTCGCGCACGACCTCGCTGACCTTGATCACATCGCCCGAGGCGAGCTTCTCGAGGTTCGCCTTGTAGCGGCGAGACCAGTTCGTGGGCTCTTCCGTGAAGGGGGCGCGCAGCACCTCGAAGACCTTGTCGAGACCCTCTTTGCCGATGACATCGCGGACGCCGACCAGATCGACGTTCTCAGCGGGGACCTCGATGATCAGGTCGCCCTGCGTGACGTTGAGCTTCAGGTATCTCTTGGTCTCGCCCTTGATGATGCGGTCTTTGACCTCGATGATCGTTGCCGCGCCGTGGTGGGGGTAAACGACCGTCTCGCCAACCTCAAAAAGCATGGAGTTATGTCCTTTCGGCAACCTCCAGGATACCACAGGCGACATACGCTAAGGTTCTCCGCCCCGGGCGCGGCACCCGGCTCCACGACGGTCGCGGCGAACCCCTAGAATGCTGAGGAAGCCCGCATCCGTCCTGGGAGGATCTGTGAAACCGCGCCTCATCGCGTCGATCGCCGTCGGAACCGCTCTGGTTCTCGGCACGACCGGCTGCAGCATGATCTCGCCGCAGGCGACGACGATCGAGTACTCGGCGGCGGAGGGCGTGAACGTCTACAACTCCGGACCGCTCGACGTGCGCAACGCGTTCATCGTCGCCACCGAAGACGGCGCCGAGGGCAATTTCGTCGCCGCCATCGTCAACCCGACCGATGAGTCGCACACGCTGCGCATCGAACTCGGCGACGGCTCGGGCACCGACCCCATCACGATCCGGGTCGCAGCGCGGACCACCGTCAGCCTCGGCGCGGAGGGCGAAGACCCCATCCTCGTCGAGAACCTCGACACCCTTCCCGGATCCGACATCCCCGGTTACTTCCAGTCGGGCGACGGCGAGGGCACCCTGATCTCGGTCCCCGTCCTCGACGGCGAGCTGAACTACCTGGCCCCGCTGGTCCCCTGACCCGGCGGCTCCCCTTCTTCGACACGAAGGCCGCCTCGCGCTCGGCGCGGGGCGGCCTTCGTCGTGTCGGCGCTCACCTCGAAGCGACTCAGCCCTCGAAGCGGTAGCCGAGGCCACGCACGGTCACGAGCATCTCGGGGGCGCTCGGGTTGAGCTCGATGCGCGAGCGGATGCGCTTGATGTGCACGTCGAGGGTCTTCGTGTCGCCGAAGTAGTCGCTCCCCCACACGCGGTCGATCAGCTGCCCGCGCGTGAGCACGCGGCCGGCGTTGCGCATCAGCACCTCGAGCAGCTCGAATTCCTTGAGGGGCATGCTGATCTCGCCCCCGTCGACGGCCACGGTGTGGCGGTCGATGTCGAGCACGACCCGCCCGCCTTCGAGCACGCGCTCGTCGAGGTCGGAGTCGACCTGCGAGAAGCGTCGCAGCACCGCCCGCATGCGGGCGAGCAGCTCGCGTGCCGAGTAGGGCTTGGTCACGTAGTCGTCGGCGCCGAGTTCGAGGCCCACCACGATGTCGACCTCGGAGTCCTTGGCCGTGAGCATGATGATCGGCACGGTCGAGGTGGTGCGGATCTGCCGGCAGACCTCGGTGCCCGGCATCCCGGGCAGCATGAGGTCCAGCAGGACGATGTCGGCGCTGCGCTCGCGGAAGGCGGTGAGCGCGGCGGGGCCGTCCTCGGCGATCTCGACCTCGTGGCCCTCGCGGCGCAGAAGGTAGGCGAGCGGGTCGGCGAGGTCTGGCTCGTCCTCGACGATCAGGACGCGGGTCATACGGGTTCTCCGTTCGTAGGGAGGGGACGGGATGCCTCGGCCGTCGCGCGCTTCTTCTTCCGGCCGCGCTTGGGCGTGTGCTCCTCGGCGGGCGCGGGGATCTCGGGCAGGCGGATGGTGAAGGTCGAGCCGCGACCGGGGCGCGACCACAGGCGCACTTCGCCACCGTGGCGCTGGACGGCGTGCTTGACGATGGAGAGGCCCAGCCCGCTGCCCCCGGTCCTGCGGGCCCGGGCGGGGTCGGCCCGGTAGAACCGCTCGAACACGCGGTCCTGCTCGCCCTCGGCGATGCCGATGCCCCGGTCGGTCACCGCGATCTCCACGACGCCGTCGACGAGCTTCACGCCCACACCGACGCTCGATCCCTGCGGCGAGTACGCGATGGCGTTGGCGATGAGGTTGCCGACGGCCTCACTGAGGATCTGCGCGTCGCCGCGGACGTAGAGGCCGCGCTTGCCGCCCCGCACCACGTCGACGCCGGCGGAGTCGGCCTGGATCACGTGCGCGTCGAGCGCGGCGGCGACGACCTCGTCGACCGAGACGTCGCGCTGCTCGGTGAGCTCGTCCGTCGCCTGCAGTCGCGAGAGGTTCATGATGCGCGATGTCAGCAGGGCCAGGCGATTGGCCTCGGCCATGAGGCGCGCGGTGAAGATGCGCACCTGGGGCGGGTCGTCGGCGGCCGACTCGATGGCCTCGGCGAGCAGGCTCACCGCGCCGACCGGCGTCTTGAGCTCATGGCTCGTGTTGGCCACGAAGTCGCGGCGCATCTGCTCGACCCGCTCGCGCTCGGTGATGTCGCGCAGCACGAGGAGGGTGAGCCGGGGCGAGATGCGCGTCGCGCGGACCGCGACGAGCCGGGGCTCGGCGGGCGGAGCGCCGCGACGCAGACGGATCGTCTCGGTGGCGGGGGCGTCCCCTGACCGTGCGGTGCGGGCGATGGCGCGCAGCTGGTCGTCGGGCACGGACCTGCCCTCGACGAAGCCGAACGGCGCCGCCGCGGCGGAGGCCGCGAGAACGGTGAACGAGGCGTCGACGACGACGGCCGCGTCGTCCATGCCGTGCAGCACCTCGCGCACTCCCTCGGGGATGGCGAGCGACGTCTCCGCGCGCGCACGCTCCCGCGCACGCAGCGAGGTGACGATGACGGCGGAGATCGAGCCCCCGATGACGATTCCGGCGAGGAGGGCGAGCAGCGCGAGCTGCGTCGTGTCCATGGCAACAGCGTAGAGGGGGCGAGTGGGCGGTCATCGACGCGGGCCCCGCGTACGGCGGGACCCGCGGGTACTATTCACCGCGGCGGCACCGTCCGTTAACCTTCGCTGGCGACAATCGCCAGGGTCGCGGAGGCGGATGCCTGCCCGGATTCAGGAAAGGTGCGTCGGAATGCGCGAAGTCTTCCACCAGTCCCTCGAGGACGTCCAGGGTCGTCTGGTCGAGATCGCCGAGCTCGTCACGGTGGCGATCGACAAGGCGACACGGGCGTTCAGCACGAGCGACGTCGCGCTGGCCGAGGAGGTCATCGAGGCGGATGCCGTCATCGACGACAAGGCGGTCGCGCTCGACGAGCTCGCGATCGAGATCCTCGCCCGGCAGCAGCCCGTCGCCCGCGACCTGCGCATCGTCGTGAGCGCGCTGCGCATGAGCGCCTCGCTCGAGCGCATGGGCGACATCGCCGAGCACATCGCGCAGCTCACGCGCATGCGATTCCCCGAGCGGGCGATCCCCAAGGGCCTCAAGTCCACGTTCACCAAGATGGGCGAGCTCGACGTCGAGGTCGCGCGCCAGCTCACCGAGCTGCTGCGCACCCAGGACCTCACGCTCACCGACCGCATCCGCAACGCCGACGACGAGATCGACGACCTCCACGTCTCGGTGTTCGAGAAGGTGCTCAGCGACAGCTGGCAGGGCGAGGCATCCGCCACCGTCGACGCCACGCTCGCGAGCCGCTATCACGAGCGCTTCGCCGACCACGCGGTCTCCGTCGCGAAGAAGGTCGCGTACCTGTCGACCGGCGACTGGACGCCGTCCACGGACGCGCTGGACATCATCACGCAGGGCTGAGCCAGCGGAAAGACGAAGGGACCGGATGCCTCGGGGGGAGGCATCCGGTCCCTTTCTTCGTTCGTGCGAGTCTGGCGTTACTTCTTCCCCTGGTTCGCGACAGCGGCGGCGCCGGCGGCGGCGGCCTCGGGGTCGAGGTACTCCCCCGCGCCGATGGGCTTCAGGTCTTCGTCGAGGCGGTACACCAGCGGGATGCCGGTCGGGATGTTGAGCTCGGCGATGTCGGCGTCGCTGATGCCGTCGAGGTGCTTCACGAGTCCGCGGAGCGAGTTGCCGTGCGCCGTGACGAGCACCGTCTTGCCTGCCTGCAGATCGGGGACGATGTCGCTGTGCCAGTACGGGAGCATCCGGTCGATGACGATCTTGAGCGACTCGGTGTCGGGCACGTCGCCGTCGATCCCGACGTAGCGGGGGTCGCCGACCTGGCTGTACTGGTCGTCGGCGGGGAGGGGCGGCGGCGGCACGTCGAACGAGCGGCGCCACAGCATGAACTGCTCGTTGCCGAACTCCTCGAGGGTCTGCGCCTTGTCCTTGCCCTGCAGGGCGCCGTAGTGGCGCTCGTTGAGGCGCCACGTGCGCTTCACCGGGATCCAGAGGCGGTCGGCCGAGTCGAGGGCGATGTTCGCCGTCTGGATGGCGCGGCTCAGCACCGAGGTGTGCAGGACATCGGGCAGGATCCCGGACTCGGCGAGCAGCTCGCCACCGCGCGCGGCCTCGGCCTTGCCCTGCTCGGTGAGGCGGACGTCGACCCATCCCGTGAACTGGTTGGTCTTGTTCCACTCGCTCTGGCCGTGGCGGAGGAGGATCAGCGTGTAGGGCGCGGTCATGCGCCCCATGATATCGGCGGGCGGAGACCCGTCGCGGGCGCGTGACGGCTGGCATCATGGGGTGATGCGCGCCGCCCGCTCCCCTGCCGCATCGGCGAAGCGGGTCGGGCGGATCACGCGGGGCACGACCGGGACGAACCGCCTCCGGCGCATCGACCGCTGGATCGCGCGTCATCCCGCCCTGCGCCGTGCGGACGACCCGCTCGTCGTCGACCTCGGCTACGGCGCGAGCGGCGTCACGGCGCTGGAGCTGCACGCCCGTCTGACGCGCGCACGCCCCGACGTCGAGGTGCTCGGCCTCGAGATCGACCCGGACCGCGTCGCCCGCGCGACCGCTCAGCTCGCCGACGTGCGCGCGGGCGCCACGTCGTTCGCGCGCGAGGCCGCCGTGTCGTTCTCGCTCGGCGGTTTCGAGGTGCCCGTGCCCGGCGGGCGCCGCCCCGCCGTCATCCGGGCGTTCAACGTGCTGCGCCAGTACGACGAGCACGAGGTCGGCGCCGCGTGGGCGTCGATGGCCTCGCGGCTGGCGCCCGGCGGTCTCGTGGTCGAGGGCACGTGCGACGAACTGGGCCGCATCGCATCGTGGGTCGCCCTCGGCGACGACGGCGCGCCGCAGAGCTTCACCGTGTCCCTGCGCCTGACCGGGCTCGAGCATCCGTCGATCGCGGCCGAGCGGCTGCCCAAGGCGCTCATCCACCGCAATGTCGCGGGCGAGCGCATCCACGCCCTTCTCCGCGACCTGGACGCCGAGTGGGACCGCGCCGCCGCCGTCTCGCCCTTCGGGCCGGTCGAGCGCTGGCGCACGGCGCTCGGCGCGCTCGAGGCCGCGGGATGGCCGCTGCGGGAGCGGTCGCGGTGGCGCCTGGGCGAGCTCACCGTGCCGTGGGAGGCCGTGGCGCCGGGCGCGTGAGCCTGCCGGGGCGCGGCCGCGGGCTCAGATGCGCGGAACGGCCGCCCGCGCGTCGGCCGCCGGCATCCCGGTCGCCGTCAGAAGATCGACGACGAGCGGGCGCATCGCCGCGATGAGGTTCTGATCGCCGAGGGATGCCCCGGGCAGCAGCTCCGCCGGATCGAGGCGTCCGGCGACCGCGACGAGCGCCGCGCGAGCCGGCGGCTCGAACGACAGGTCGTCGAGCGAGTCCGACACGAACGAGGCCGCACGGGAGATCTCTGCCAGCACGTCGGCCGACACCGGGCGGCTCACGCCGTCGTCGCACAGGTAGACGACCCGGCGCGCGACGACGCGGAGGTTGCGGGTCGCGAGGTCCGTCGCCTCGCGGATGCGGTCCTGCCGGGCGAGCTCGAACCGCTGCCGGCGCAGGAAGGGCGAGATCTTCGCGATGGCGAGGCCGGACTCGAGCGACGCGCGCCATTCGTCGAGGAGCGGCTGCAGCGCACGCGCCTTCTCGAGGCCGCGCTCCGCGCGGAGCCGGTCTCCGCGCCGCAGCGCCTGGATGAGGGCGCCCGACGCGCTGTCGACAGCCGCGAACAGGGCACGGCCCTCGCGGAGGGCGTCGCGCAGCGGATTGCGCGGGATGAGCGCGGTGACCAGCAGCGCGGCGACGCCGCCGATGATCCCGTCGACGAGACGCAGGAACGGCGCAGTGGCGGGGATCACCATCACGATCAGGGACTGGATCGCCGCGGCGATCGCGAAGCCGGGCTGCGCGGACAGGAGGCGGGCGACGACGAGCGTGGCGCCCAGCGCGAGCGCCAGCTGCCACCAGCCCGTGCCGGTGAGGATGAGGAGGAGCTCGGCGACCAGGATGCCCACGAGCATGCCGAGCACGGTCTCGAGCACGCGCCGGGGTCGCGCGTCGCGCACGAGTCCGAGGCTGCCCACCGTGACGGTCGCCGCCAGCAGCGGCGCGGGATGCCCCAGACCGTAGTGCGCGAAGGCGTAGGAGCCCGTCGCCGCGACCACGATCTGCACGATGGGGATGCCCGAGTCGCGCAGGCGCACGAACGCGGGGCGCGGATCGACCCGCGCCCGCCAGCCCGTGGGCACGGCGGTGGTAGTGGGCGGACCGCTCACCGGCTCGCTTCGCTCACCCGGCACGGGTCACTTCGCCGGCGCTCGGCGTGAGAGCCTCGTGAGCCGGGGCACGTTGGCGGTGGCGCCCGCTTCGGGCGGCACGACGACCTCCTGCGCGGCGGCGATCGCACCGTCCTCGCCGTCGACGAGGAGCGTCGCGTCGACGGGGGTCGACCGCCGCACGACGGCGAGCGCGATCGGACCCTCCTCGTAGTGCAGCGCGGTCGAGGTGACGTGTCCGACGGCGTCGTCCCCGACGCGGACCGCAGCCCCGCGCGCGGGCAGCACGCTCCCGCTGCCGTCGAGCTGCAGTGCCACCAGGCGGCGCGGCGGGTGACCCAGGTTGTGCACCTTGGCGACCGTCTCCTGACCGCGGTAGCAGCCCTTGCTCAGGTGCACCGCGGTGCGCAGCCAGTCCAGCTCGTGCGGCAGGACGCGCTCGTCGACGTCGGCCGACCAGCGCGGGCGCCATGCCGCGACCCGGAGGGCGTCGGCGGCGGCGAGACCCGCGACGGCGATGTCGCCCGCGGTCGCGGCATCCGCGATCCTGCGCTCCTCGTCGCGCGTCACGAGGGCCTCGGCCCAGTCGCGATCGGCGCCCGGGTGCGGATCGACGGCCGCGTAGCCCCAGCCGCCGACCGACACGTGCGGCCACGGATCGGTCCACACGAGCGGGACGGCCCCGGGCCGGGCCGGCGAGACGCTCGACAGCCCCGCCGCGGTGCCCCCGAACACCGCATACTCGGCGCTCGCGTCGCGCGGGTCGACGCGCAGGCGGAACCGCATGCGGCGCAGCCACGACAGCAGCCCTTCCGCGTCGGCGCGGTCGACGATGAGCCACGTCGTCTCGCCGTCGTCGAGGACGGATGCCGCGTGCTCGATGTGGCCCTGGGGGTCGAGCACCAGCAGCTCGGTGCTGATGCCCGGCGTCAGCGCGGCGAGCGCCTGCGAGGTGAGGGAGTCCAGCCATGAGAGCCGGTCCTCGCCCGGCACGGCGAGGACGGCCCGATCGTCCAGCGGGACCACGGCCTCGCCGGCGGCGAGCGCACGCTGCTCGATGAGCGGGTTTCCCACGTGCTGGAGTCCGGCGTCATCGACGACGGCGCCGGGCAGAGACGAGAAGAGGGAGGACATCATTCCGCCCGCGCGAGTCGGGCCGACGCGTGGGCGCCGAGCTCTTCGCCGAGAGCGGCCATGTCCCACGCCCACAGCAGGTGGCCGTCGACGAGCCCGTACATGCGGGTCGCGGCGGAGTAGGTCTTCGCGCCGGCGGGGCGTACGACGGCGTCGGTGGCGATGTCGATGCGGGGTCCGCGGATCTGCCCGAGGTAGAGCTCGCTCACCCCGTCGGCATGCACGATGACCACCTCGATGTCGAAGCCGCCCTCGCCGTTGCGGAGGAGCTCGACGTCGTCGGCCGTCCGGGCCGGGGCGTCGTCGAGCGCGGGAAGGAGGCCGGGCCCGGCGTCGGCGGGGGTGGCCGGACGGGACAGCCGCCAGTAGCCCATCTCGGCGACGAGGGGGACGCGGGTCTCGTCCTCGCCGTGGAGCCACGCGCTGGCCGAGTAGTTGAGGTAGTCGCCGCCGTCATGGCTGAAGCTCACGCGGTGCGTGAACTCCCCGGTGTAGGCGTGGTCGGCGTAGTCGATCACGCCCGTGCCCTCCCACACGCCGATCAGCCAGGAGAGCGGCGCGAGGTCGGCCGGGAGGTCGGTCGGCAGATCGAACATCACGCGGCTCAGCGCTGGCCGCGGTACAGGTTCTTCAGGACGACGACGGACACGAAGGCGATCGCGAGCGTCGCCAGACCGAGGAGACCCACGAAGAAGAGCTCGAGCGCGAAGAGATCCATGGTCCTAGCCTAAACCGCCGAGCGCCCGTGGCGCCGGGATGCGTCAGCCGGGGACGATCGCGGCGAGACCGAAGCCGAGGCTGATGACGCCCATCACGACGAGCGCGCCGAGACAGCTCGCGGCCACACGCTCGGTGAAGCCCTGGGAACGGCCCGACCAGAGCTGCACCGCGAAGGCCAGGATGAGGCATCCGCCCAGTCCGACCGCGAGCCACTGGGCGCGCCACTCGTCCGCCGCGAACAGGCCTACGACGACGCCGACGACGGCCGCGACGACCCAGACGGCGACGATGCCGCCGATCGTCCGGCGGGGAGCGAGCTCAGGAACGGCCACGCGCTCATTCTCCCCCACCGCGGCCCGTCGTGCACGGATCGTGACCGTAGCGCCCACGTCTCGGGGCCGAAGGGGCTCTCCCTCACGCTCTACACTGGGGTCACGGCGCGTCCCCACGCGCTGGGAAGGCGTTGCTTTGGCACAGCTCCTGGTTCTCAGCTCCACGCACGGAGGCGGTCCCGTCCTGCCGTCGCTCGAACTACTGAGCCACCGGGTGCGCCAGATCCCGGCCGAGCCGGCCCATCTCGTCAACGCCCCCAGCGCCGACATCATCTTCGTCGACGCGCGCGTCGACCTCGTCGGCGCCAAGTCGCTGTGCAAGATCCTCAACACGACGGGGCTCGACGCGCCCCTGCTGCTCGTCGTGACCGAGGGCGGCCTCACCGCCGTGTCGACCGACTGGGGCGTCGACGACGTGATCCTCGTGACGGCCGGACCGGCCGAGGTCGACGCGCGCATCCGCCTGGCGATCGGACGCATGACCAAGGAGCAGGTCTCGACACGCATCCAGACGTCGGGCATCACGATCGACGAGTCGTCCTACTCCGCGAAGGTCCACGGCAAGCCGCTCGACCTCACCTACAAGGAGTTCCAGCTCCTCCACTTCTTCGCCACGCATCCGTCGCGCGTGTTCACGCGCGAGCAGCTGCTGAGCGAGGTCTGGGGCTACGACTACTTCGGCGGCACCCGCACCGTCGACGTGCACGTGCGGCGCCTGCGCGCCAAGCTCGGCGACCTCGAGCAGCTGATCGGCACAGTGCGCAACGTGGGCTACCGCTTCAACGTCTACGAGGACGACCAGATCCCCGCGCCCCGCGAGCGCACAGAGGCCTGACCCGCACCCTGTTCACACTCTCGTCACCTGTGCCTGCAATGATGAAGGGATGATCGAACACGAGGTGCTCGACGCCGGGCTCGGCGATGCGGACGACGACGACTTCGACCTGGACGAAGAGCTCGACGCGCAGCTGCCCGAGCACCGGTACCTCGACCGCGAGCTGAGCTGGCTCGCGTTCAACCAGCGCGTGCTCGAACTCGCCGAAGACCCGAACCTTCCCGTGCTCGAGCGCGCCAACTTCCTGGCGATCTTCGCGAGCAACCTCGACGAGTTCTTCATGGTCCGCGTCGCCGGCCTCAAGCGCCGCATCGTCACCGGCCTCGCGGTGCCGACCAACGTCGGCCGCGCACCCGCCGAGGTGCTCGCCGACATCTCGACCGAGGCGCACCGCCTGCAGCTGCGCCATGCCGACGCGTGGATGACACTCGTGAAGCCCGCCCTCGCGGACGCCGGGATCGACCTCGTTTCGTACGAGTCCCTCGGCTCCGAGGACCGCGCCGCGCTGTACGACTACTTCCAGGCGCAGGTGTTCCCGGTCCTCATGCCGCTCGCGGTCGACCCGGCCCACCCGTTCCCCTACATCTCGGGGCTCTCGCTCAACCTCGCGATCCGCATCCGCAACGCCCGGACTGGCCGGCAGGAGTTCGCGCGCCTCAAGGTGCCGCCGATGCTGCCCCGGTTCGTCGAGGTGCCGGCGTCCGAGGGCTCGGTGCGCTACCTCCCGCTCGAGGACCTCATCTCGAACCACCTCGACGACCTCTTCCCCGGCATGGAGGTGCTCGACCACCACGCGTTCCGCCTCACCCGCAACGAGGACGTCGCGATCGAGGAGGACGAGTCGGAGAACCTGATCCAGGCGCTCGAGGCCGAACTGCTCCGCCGCCGCTTCGGCCCCCCGATCCGCCTCGAGATCACCGACGACATGGACGAAGTGACCCTCGAGCTGCTCATCCGCGAGCTCGACATCACCGCGCAGGAGGTCTACCGCCTCCCCGGTCCGCTCGACCTGCGCGGCCTCTTCGACCTGCGCATCGATCGGCCCGACCTGCGCTTCAAGCCGCACGTGCCCACGACCGCGATGGCGTTCCAGCCCGGCGACAACAACGAGCGACCCGACATCTTCGCGTCGATCCGCAAGGGCGACGTGCTGGTGCACCATCCCTACGAGTCCTTCGCGACGAGCGTGCAGGCGTTCCTCGAGCAGGCGGCGAAGGATCCGCACGTCCTCGCCATCAAGCAGACGCTCTACCGCACGTCGGGCGACAGCCCCATCGTCGAGGCGCTGATCGACGCCGCCGAGGCGGGCAAGCAGGTGCTCGCGCTGGTCGAGATCAAGGCGCGCTTCGACGAGGCCAACAACATCCTGTGGGCGCGCAAGCTCGAGAAGGCGGGCGTCCACGTCGTCTACGGACTCGTCGGGCTGAAGACGCACTGCAAGCTGGCCCTCGTCATACGCGAGGAGGGCGGGGTGCTGCGCAGCTACAGCCACGTCGGGACGGGCAACTACAACCCGAAGACCAGTCGCATCTACGAGGACTTCGGCCTCTTCACCGCCGACGACCAGGTCGGCCGCGACCTCACGCGCCTGTTCAACGAACTGAGCGGGTACGCCATCGAGAAGAAGTTCAAGCGCCTCCTCGTCGCCCCTCTGCACCTGCGCAAGGGGCTCCTGCGCCACATCGACAAGGAGCGCCGCAACGCGCTCGCCGGCAAGCCCGCGAGCGTGCGCATCAAGGTGAACTCGATGGTCGACGAGCAGATCATCGACGCCCTCTACCGCGCCAGCCAGGCCGGCGTGAAGGTCGAGGTGTGGGTGCGCGGCATCTGCTCGCTCAAGCCCGGCGTCGAGGGGATGAGCGAGAACATCACGGTTCGCAGCATCCTGGGCCGCTATCTCGAGCACTCGCGCATCTTCGCCTTCCACAACGACGGCGAGCCGCAGGTCTACATCGGCAGCGCCGACATGATGCACCGCAACCTCGACCGCCGCGTCGAGGCCCTGGTGCGCGTGGTCGCCCCGGCCCACATCAAGGAGCTCGGCGACTTCTTCGACCTCGCGATGAGCGACGCCTCGACGTCGTGGCACCTCGGCCCCGACGGCGAGTGGACCCGTCACAACGAGGGCGACGACGGCAAGCTGCTCGTCGACGTCCAGGAGCGGACCATGACCAACGTGCAGCGCCGTCGGCGGGCACGCGCGGTGCGATGACCGACACCGCGGTCTATGCCGCGGGCGGTGTCGTCTGGCGGATCGTCGACGACAAGCTGCGGGTGCTGCTGATCCACCGGACGAAGTACCGCGACGTCACGCTGCCCAAGGGCAAGGTCGATCCGGGCGAGATGCTCGCCGAGACGGCTGCGCGCGAGATCTACGAGGAGACCGGCATCCGTGTCGCGCTCGGAGTGCCGGTCGGCATCTCGCGGTACCGGCTGCCCAGCAAGCGCCAGAAGATCGTGCACTACTGGGCCGCCGAGGCGACGGATGCCGCGATCCGCGCGTCCGCGTTCGTCCCGAACAAGGAGATCGCGGCGCTCGAGTGGGTCACGCCGAAGAAGGCGATGGCGCGCCTCAGCTACCCCGTCGACGTCGAGATCCTCGAGCACTTCCTGCGCCTGGTCGACGAAGGCGTGCTGCGCACCTTCCCCCTCATCGTGCTGCGGCACGCCAAGGCGCTCGGCCGCGAGGAATGGGACGGCAAGGATGCCGCGCGCCCTCTCGCGCCGCGAGGACGCAAGCAGGCCAACTCGATCGTCGGCCCGTTGCTCGCCTTCGGTGCGCGCAAGCTCATCTCGAGTCCCGCGACCCGTTGCGTGAAGACCGTCGCGCCGCTCTCGGCGGCACTCGGGCGCAAGATCGAGAAGACCGAGCTCATCAGCCAGGATGCGTGGGAGGAAGGCGCCTCCGACGCACGCACGATCGTCGGCCAGCGCGTGCGGGCGCGCAAGGCCGCGGTGCTGTGCAGCCACGGGCCGGTGCTCCCCGAGATCCTCACCGAGCTCGCGCTGGCGACCGGCACGCTGCGCGGCTCCTACCTCGGCAGCGCGTCGGCGCTGGAGCCGGCGGCATTCTCCGTGGTGCACTTGTCCGTCGAGAACCCCGGCTCGGGCATCGTCGCCATCGAGACCCACATCCCCAAGGTCTGAGCGCCCCTCCGCGCCGCGGCGAAGGTGAACGGACATCCATCCGGACGCATGGATGGCGGCATCCCGTTCACCTTCCGTTCACCATCCCAGCGCACTCTCTTAAGAGTCCGCGCCTACGTTTCAGTGCGAGCCCTGCACCGGGCCCATCACCCGAAGCCCTCCCGGGCCTCCATTCCCTGACACGTGAAGGATTCACACAGTGAAGATCTCCCGCATCGCCCAGGTGGGCGCTGTCGCCGCAGTCGCGGCCCTCGCCCTCGCCGGCTGCGCCGCAAACGAGACCCCCGCCGCCGACTCGACAGGCGAAGCCCCCGTCTCCGACCTCTCCGGCGCGATCGCCGGTGGCGGCGCCTCGTCGCAGGAGGTCGCCGTCGCGGCGTGGACCGCCGGCTTCCAGACCGCCAACCCCGAGGTCGACGTGACCTACGACCCCGCCGGCTCCGGCGCGGGCCGCGAGTCGTTCCAGGCCGGCGCCTTCCCGTTCGCGGGCTCGGACCGTGCCTTCAAGATCGAAGAGATCGAGGCCGGCCCGTTCGACGGCTGCGTCGAGGGCACCGACATCCTCGAGCTGCCGACCTACATCTCGCCGATCGCGGTCATCTTCAACGTCGAGGGCGTCGACACGCTCAACCTCGACGCCGCGACGATCGCCGGCCTGTTCTCGGGCGAGATCGCCAACTGGAACGACGAGGCGATCGCCGCCCTCAACGAGGGCGTCGACCTCCCCGACCTGGCCGTGACGCCGGTGCACCGCGCCGATGACTCGGGCACGACCGAGAACTTCACCGACTACCTGTTCCAGGCCGCGCCCGACGCGTGGACCTCGGAGCCCGACGGCGTGTGGCCGCTCGACAGCGGCGAGGCCGCCCAGGGCACCTCGGGCGTCGTCTCCGCCGTCGCCGGCGGCAACGGCACGATCGGCTACGCCGACGCGTCGCGCGCCGCGGAGGAGGGGCTGTCGACCGCTTCGGTCCAGGTCGGCGACGAGTTCGTCTCGTACTCGCCGGAGGCCGCCGCCGCGATCGTCGACGCGTCGCCGCTCGAGGAGGGCCGCGCCGCGACCGACCTCGCCATCGCCCTGGACCGCACCTCGGAAGAGGCCGGCGTCTACCCGATCGTCCTGGTCAGCTACATGATCGCGTGCCAGGAGTACGTCGACACCGCTGCCGCCCCGATCGTCAAGGGCTACCTGCAGTACGTCGCCAGCCCCGAGGGTCAGGACGCCGCTGCGGCCGCCGCCGGCAGCGCGCCGATCTCGGAGGCGCTCGCCGAGCAGATCAACGCCGCGATCGACACGATCGTCACGGAGTAAGACCCGTCAGACCCGGCCCGGCTCACTGCCGGGCCGGGTCTCACCCTGAGATCACCCGAACCAGAAGGACACCATGACCACGACGACCGCCCCCGCCGCGGGCAAGGTCAAGCAGCGGCCTGGCGACCGCTGGTTCTCGGGCACCGCGCTCGCCGCGGGGTCCATGATCCTCGTGACCCTCGCCGCGGTCGCGATCTTCCTCATCGTCCAGTCGATCCCGGGCCTCACCGCCACGGGCGAGACGGCGTCGCTCCTGTCGACGAACTTCTGGGACTACGTCTGGCCGCTGGCCTTCGGCACCGTCTGGGCGTCGTTCCTCGCGCTGCTGATGGCCGTGCCGCTGGCCGTGTCGGTCGCCCTCTTCATCTCGCACTACGCGCCGCGCCGCCTGGCACAGGCGCTCGGGTACGTCGTCGATCTGCTCGCCGCCGTCCCTTCCGTCGTCTTCGGCCTGTGGGGCATCATCGTCCTCGCCCCGGCCGTGCAGCCCGTCTACGCGTGGCTCAACGCGAACATGGGCTGGTTCCCCCTCTTCGGCGGCACGGTGTCGGCCACCGGCCGCACGATCTTCACGGCCGCGATCGTCCTCGCCGTCATGATCGTCCCGATCATCACCGCCATCTGCCGCGAGATCTTCCTGCAGACGCCGGTCCTCCACGAGGAGGCCGCGCTCGCCCTCGGCGCCACGCGCTGGGAGATGGTCAGGATGGCCGTCTTCCCGTTCGGTCGCAGCGGCATCGTCTCGGCCTCGATGCTGGGCCTCGGCCGCGCGCTGGGAGAGACCATGGCTGTCGCGATGGTGCTCTCGGCGACCGGCGTCATCACCTTCCAGCTCTTCACCTCCGAGAACCCCAGCACGATCCCCGCCAACATCGCGCTGACCTTCCCCGAGGCGTACGGCACGAACATCAACGTGCTCATCGCGACGGGCCTCATCCTCTTCATCGTCACCTTCGCCGTGAACGCGATCGCCCGTTGGATCGTCAGCCGGCGCAAGGAATTCTCGGGAGCCAACTGACATGACCACCGTTACCGCTCCCCCGCAGGCGCCGGCCCCCGCGCCGGTGCGCGAGCACCAGCGCCTGACCAGCGGCCACCTTCCGACGTGGGCGCCCTGGGGCATCCTCGGCGCCAGTGCCGTCATCACGGCCCTGGTCTTCGGCGTGCTCAGCATGGCCGCCGAGGCGGAGTTCAACATCGCCGGCTGGGCCGTCGTCTCGGCGCTGGTGTACCTGGTGCTCATCACCGCCATCTCGAGCCTCGTCGAGGGCCGGCGCAAGGGGGTCGACCGCCTCGTCACCGGCGTCGTCACCGCCGCGTTCGCCATCGCCATGGTTCCGCTCGTCTCGGTCGCATGGACCGTTCTGGTCAACGGCATCGCCGGCCTCAACGCCGAGTTCTTCTCGAGCTCGATGCGCAACGTCGTCGGCGAGGGCGGCGGCGGACTCCACGCCATCGTCGGCACGCTCCTCATCACGCTCGCGGCCGCCGTGATCTCCATCCCGATCGGCATCTTCACCGCGATCTACCTCGTCGAGTACGGCGCCGGCAAGCGCCTCGCGCAGGGCATCACCTTCCTCGTGGACGTGATGACCGGCATCCCGTCGATCGTCGCCGGCCTGTTCGCCTACGCGCTCTTCGCGCTCTTCCTCGGTCCCGGCATCCGCATGGGCATCATGGGGGCCATCGCGCTGTCGGTGCTGATGATCCCGGTCGTGGTGCGCTCGAGCGAGGAGATGCTGCGCCTGGTGCCCAACGAGCTGCGCGAAGCCTCGTATGCACTCGGCGTGCCCAAGTGGCTCACGATCTCGAAGGTCGTCCTCCCCACGTCGATCGCGGGCATCACGACCGGCGTCATGCTGTCGATCTCGCGCGTCATCGGCGAGACGGCGCCCCTGCTGCTCACCGCGGGCGTGGCCACCTCGATGAACTACAACCTGTTCGAGGGCCGCATGATGACGCTGCCCGTGTTCGCGTACACGCAGTACATGTACGCCGGCATCCCGGTGCAGGCCTATCACGACCGGGCGTGGGCGGCCGCGCTCGTGCTCATCGTCATCGTGATGGTGCTCAACCTGATCGCGCGCCTCGTCGCGAAGATCTTCTCCCCCAAGCTCGGCCGCTGACCCGGCCTCCCGAACCCGAATCGAAATCCGAGGAATCGTGTCCAAGAGCATCGAAGTCAACGATCTCAACGTCTACTACGGCGACTTCCTGGCCGTCGAGGGCGTCTCGCTCGAGATCGAGCCGCGCAGCGTGACGGCCTTCATCGGCCCGTCCGGCTGCGGAAAGTCCACCTTCCTGCGCACCCTCAACCGCATGCACGAGGTCATCCCCGGCGCGCGCGTCGAGGGTGAGGTCCTGCTCGACGGCGACGACCTCTACGGCGCGAACGTCGACCCGGTGCTCGTGCGCCGGCAGGTGGGCATGGTCTTCCAGCGCCCGAACCCGTTCCCGACCATGTCGATCAAGGAGAACGTGCTGGCGGGCGTGAAGCTCAACAACAAGCGCATCTCCAAGTCCGACGCGGACGCGCTGGTGGAGAAGTCCCTCAAGGGTGCGAACCTGTGGAACGAAGTCAAGGACCGCCTCGACAAGCCCGGCTCGGGCCTCTCGGGCGGCCAGCAGCAGCGTCTGTGCATCGCGCGCGCGATCGCGGTCTCGCCTGAGGTCATCCTCATGGACGAGCCCTGCTCGGCGCTCGACCCGATCTCGACGTACGCCATCGAGGAGCTGATCGGCGACCTCAAGAACGACTACACGGTCGTCATCGTCACGCACAACATGCAGCAGGCGTCGCGCGTCAGCGACAAGACGGCGTTCTTCAACATCGCCGGCACCGGCAAGCCCGGCAAGCTCATCGAGTACGACGAGACGAAGTCGATCTTCACGACCCCGTCCGTGCAGGCCACCGAGGACTACGTCTCGGGCCGCTTCGGCTGACCGCCGAAGTCGGACACCCGAAGCCTGTTGTCGAGTAGCGCGCCAGCGCGTATCGAGACACGGCTGAGATCTCCTCTCACGAACGCCGTCGCTCCTCCGGGGCGGCGGCCTTCGTCGTTCCGACGGCGAGCGCACGCAGGGTGGCGACGAGAGAGCGGGGATCGGATGCCGCATCCCATCCGCTCGAAGACAGCTGCTGGTAGCCGATGACGGCGGACACGACGACGACGGCGCGGCGCCGAGCCTCGTCGGCGGGAACGCCGGCGGCGGCCAGCAACGACGCGAGGTACGACACCCTGCGCTCGGTGACGGCGGCGACGGCGGTGCGCGCGGGCTCGGTGGTCGCCTCCGCGTAGAGGGTCCGCTCGCCCGAGCGCTGCCCCGTGCGGTGGGCGATGATCTCGAGGAGCCCCCCGAGCCGGTCACCGGCGGGCTCGATCTGCTCGACCTGCGCGATGAGCTGCTCGGTCTCGAGATCGCGCCAGCGCTCGAGCACCGCGTCGACGAGAGCCCGTCGGTCGGTGAAGTGCCAGTAGAACGAGCCCTTCGTGGCGCCCAGGGAGCGTGCCACCGGCTCCACGGCGACGGCGCCGATGCCGTCTGCGCTGAAGCTCTCGTAGGCGGCGTCGACCCAGTCGTCGCGCGTGAGCCTTGCCATGTCCGTACCGTACCGTATAGTCTCGCAGCATCATCCATACGGCGGCGTATGGCTTCACTGGGGAGGCACGGATGAGACAGCCGGCGTTCTGGTCGCTCGCCCTTGCGGACATCACCGATCCCGATTACACCCACGTGTGGGTCGACGTGCTGCCCGCGCACGCCACCGCCGACCCCGCGGCGTGGGCGCGCAACCTCTTCTCGAGCGCGGCGCTCCCCCGATGGCTCGCCGGCGTGATCGCGCTGCGATCGCTCGTGGGCCCTCGGTCGCGGCGATGCGAGGCGTTCGCGGTGCGGCGCGTCGAGGGCGAGGAGGCGCTCGTGACCGTGGACGCCCGCACGGTCGATCTACGGGTGGGCGTCGGCGTCGACGAGGAGCGCGCGCTCGTGCGCGTCGTCACCGCCATGCGCGTCAAGGGCCGGGGCGGACGACTCCGGTCGCTGCCGGTGCGGATCTCGCTTGTTCTCCTCATGCGCGGGATGATCGCACGCGCCCGCAGAGAGCTGTCCGGAGTGACTCGCTGATCAGTCGCGCGGGCTCAGCAGATAGGCGTTGAACGATGCCGTCAGCTCGTGGTCGACCGGCACGTCCACGCCGTCGATGGCCGTGATGGGAGCGGCCAGACGGACGCTGGACAGGAGCCACGCGGCATCCGCTCCCGCGAGATCCGCGACGGGGATCGTCGCGTACTCGGTCCGAGCGCCCTGCTCGGCCAGGTGCTCGAAGAGGCTCAGCTGCGTGGTGCCGTGGAGGATGCCCCCGTTCGGCGCGGGCGTGAGGAAGCGACCGCCGATGCGCAGCACGAGCGAGGCCGTGGGCGCCTCGAGCATGAAGCCGTCGGACGACACGAACACCGCGTCGTCGGCGCCGCGGCGCTTCGCCTCGCGGATGGCGGCCATGTTCACGGCGTAGGAGAGGGTCTTCGCGCCCAGCAGCAGCCACGGGGCGCGGGCGGGGGCATCCAGGTCGTAGCCGCGGTCGAGGGTCACGACCCGGATGCCGCGCTCGCGCACGGCGGTGTTGTCGGCGGCGGCCGCCGCCGTCACCCACGCGGTGGGGCTGGGGCCGTGCTCGACGCCGCGGCTGAGGATCAGCTTGATCACGCCCTCGCCCCCGGAGGGGCAGTGCGCGGCGGCGGCGACCACGGCCTGCCGCCACTGCTCGAGCTGAGGCGCCGGGAGGTCGCACAGCGAGGCGGAGTGCGCGAGACGCTCGAGATGCGCGGTCAGCTCCTGCGGATGCCGGTCGACGACGCCGACCGACTCGAAGATGCCGTCGCCGCGCTGCGTGCTCAGCTCGCCGACGCTCAGAGCGGGGGCCGACGGGTCGATCACGCGGAACGTGTCGACGAAGTCGGTGCGGGGATCGTCCGATGCCGCAGGGTCGATCACGAGCGCGAAACGCCAGGCCATGGCACCGAGCCTAGGCGCTCGGGAATGCCCGCCGCCTCACCTCGGTTACACTGGATCAGCCGGGCCGCAGTAACCCCGGGCTCCATCTTCTGCCGCCGCGAGCGGCCTTGCGCCGAGAGGCGTTCTGCGGCCCGGCACTTCTCTGCCCGAGAGTGTCCGCGGTCTCAGGTCAGCGCTTCGCGCCGCCACAGCGCCGCACATGCGGCGAGGTCGGCCGCATAGTCCGACAGCCGCAGCGCGCGAGTCGTGAACGACGAGGCGCGATCGGGCTCGGTCGGCTCGTAGTCGTCGGCGAGATGGGTCGCACCCGATGCCTGCACGCGGCAGAAGGCCGACGCGCGGTCGAGCGCGACGGCGAAGTCCCCCTCGAACACACCGCGCAGGATCTGGTCGATGAGAGCCACCAGTTCGTCCGGCCCGGCGGGGGTCGGGGCGCCGGCGACCACTTCGTCTGCCGAGGCCAGCTCGGCACGGCCGCGCTCGTAGAGCAGCGCTGCCGTCCGCGCGTCGTCGTGGATCATGAGCTGAAGCAGATACAGCCGCCACAGCGCTCCCGGGAGCGACTTGGCGGGCGATCGCGACCAGAGCTCGGCGATGTCGTCGATGCCGTGCTCGTCGGTGAACGCGACCAGCCGGTCGACGACCTGCCCGTCGGGGTCGTCCCGCACCCGCGCCAGGAGTGCGTGCGCGGTGGAGTGGGCGACGCGGGACACCTCGGCGGGATCCTCGGCGGCGAACAGCCGGTCGAAGAGCTCGGCGGGGCGCCTGACGGGCTTGTGGAAGTCCCTGGACTCGTCGCTCACCCGGTCCAGGGTACCGGCCGCGGTGAAGGCGCAGGTCCCCCGACGGGGGTCGGCTGCCTGCGGCTCGCCAGATGCTCGGCGGCCGGGGACGGGGCATCCGCTTCCCGGACCTCTGCGATGTCGTCTCCGGTCCGTACGGCCCGACGGGCGGCGGCCTCCCAGGGCAGGCACATGGCGAGCCCCGCGCTCAGGCCTGGTTGATGCGGATGTGGTTGCCCGCCGGGTCGCGGAACGCGCAGTCGCGCGGCCCCCACGCCTGCTGGATGGGCTCCTGCAGCACTTCGGCGCCCGCGGCACGCAGCCGCTCGAACGTGGCGTCGATGTCGTCGGTGGTGAACACGTAGGGCCCGGGGCCCGAGCCCTTCACGACGAGGCGCTGAAGTGCTTCCGCATCCTCGGGCGACCGGCCGGCCGCGGGGTTGGACAGCACGACGGCGAGGCCCTCCTGTCCGGAGAAGCCGAAGCTGAGCCAGCGGGTGTCCTCGTACGAGACGTCGTTGACGATCTCGAGGCCGAGGCCGTCGCGATAGAACGGGATCGCGGCCTCGACGTCGTCGACGGTGATCGGGCAGTAGGCGAGTGCGGTGGTGGTCATGGATGCCACGCTAGCCACGCGCGGCGGGCCGCGCTTCTCCGATCCTGCTCACCCGGCAGGTTCAGCTCACGCGTACCGCGTGGGGCGCGTGAGGATCTTCGCGACGCACAGCGGCATCACCTCGGCGGCGGCGTGAGGCCGGCTGCGGTACGAGCTGGGAGTCTCGCCCACGATCTCGGTGAAGGTCGAGCTGAACGAGCCGAGCGAGGTCGCGCCGACCGCGGTGCAGGCATCCGTCACCGATGCGCCGTTGCGCAGGAGCGCCATGGCCCGCTCGATGCGCCGGGTCATGAGGTAGGAGTAAGGCGTCTCGCCGTAGGCCGCCTTGAACTCGCGCGAGAAGTGCGCGGGCGACATGAGAGCCTTGGCCGCCATCGTCGGGACGTCCAGCGGCTCGGCGTAGTCGCGGTCCATCAGGTCGCGCGCACGGCGGAGGTGCGCGAGCGTCTGCGGAGTCTGCGAGGCCGAGGGCACCCCCTCACGCTACTCCCGCCCGGCGCCCCGGCGCTCGGACCCGGCGCTCAGGCCGTCGGGATGGCGACGATCGGCTCGCTCGAGGGCTCGCCCGTGGGAGACCCGCCCTGCGGCTCGACCGTCACCGCGATGACGTCGCCCGGCTCCATCGCGCCGTCGAGCAGCGCCGTGGTGTCGCCGTCTGCGGTCGAGTCGAACGTCCCGGCGGAGACGGGCGTGCCGTCGCGCACGAACCACAGCTCGAAGCTCTCATCGGACGCGATCTGCGGAAGGCCGTTCGACACGAGCACGGCCTTGCCCACCGACTCCGACCAGTGGGCGGTCGCGGTGCCGCCATCCGTCAACTCGGCCGTCGCCGACTGCGAGTCGGGCGCCGCCTCGATCTCGGCGAGCGCCGACACCGCCGGCGGCCGGTTCACGTACTGGTTGATCGTGACGGCGCCGAACCCGAGCACGACCAGGATGACCATCGAGGCCGCGAGGGTCAGCAGTCCGCGCGTCCAGTTGCGGCGCGAGATCGCCTGCATGGTCGTCGTGGTCGGTGCGGGGTCGGTCGCGACGCCGGGGTCGGGGTCGCCTCGCACCGTTCCGGGCTCCGCGGACGCGGCTTCGGCCGGGTCGAGCTCGGGCACGGGCGGCGCGGGCGGGGCGGCGATCCTCGACAGCAGCGTGGAGCGCAGCGTCAGGGGCGGTGCCGCATCGGCGACGCCGTCCGCGAGGGTCGCCGCGGTCTCGGCATCCGCATCGACGAGATGCTCCCACTCGGGGTGCTCGGCGCGCGCCGCCTCGAAGGCGGCCAGGTCGCCGGGCGAGAGCGCGTGGAGCGCATAGCCGGCCGACAGTTCGGCGAACTCCTGCTCGTTCACGCGATCACCCCCATCTCTGCTCTCAGGCGGGACAAGCCGTCCCGCATCCTCGTCTTGATCGTCCCCAGCGGCGCGCCCACCAGTGCCGCGATCTCGCTCTGACTGTAACCGCCGTAATAGGCGAGGGTCAGCGCCTCTTTCTGCACCTCGGGAAGGACGGAGAGCGCAGCGGCGACCCGCTCCCCCTCGATCCTCAGCTCCACCTGCTCGGCCACGCCGTCGTGCGCGACCTCGAGATCTCGGAACCCCACGCGCACATCGCGGTCGGAGCTCGCCTGCGACGATCGCACGCGATCCACGGCTCGCCTGTGGGCGATGGTGAGGACCCAGGATCTTCCCTGGCCTCTGTTCGGAGCGAACCGCGCAGCGGATTGCCACACCTCCAGGAAGACCTCCTGCAGGACCTCTTCGCTCTGGGACCGGTCGACGAGCACGCGCAGGATCAGACCGAAGACGCGCGGCGAGAGCATGTCGTAGAGGCGGGCGAAGGCTCCCTGGTCGCCGCCCGCGACGCGCTGGATCAGCTCCCCCACGTGGTCGATGGGCTCGGCGCCGTCCTCGGGCACGTCGATCCCGTCGATCACCATGTCCACCAGCATGCCCTACTCCCCTCCCGCACACCGCGCGGGCCGCGCCCACGAGTTGTTCGCGCCGCGCACCGTTTCGGATTGGTCCGGGTCGGCGACAGGGGGCGGGATGCCGCGGCCACGACGGGCCGCGGCATCCGATCTCCCTCACTTCCAATCCGTTTCGCGCAGGTCCTACGAAGAGCCCGTGTAGCCGCTCCTGCGGCTCGCCCCCCACATCGGGGACCTGCAGATCACGGTCCAGTCGGACCTCACAGAGGAGGAAGTCATGTCACGGATCACCAGGAAGCGCGTCTCGGCAGGCCTGGCACTCGCCTTCGCCGCCACGTTCGCCCTGTCGGCCTGCTCGATGAGCAGCGGCGGCACCACCGAGCCGTCCGAGGAGCCCTCGACGCCCGCGGCCGAAGAGACCGAAGAGCCCATGGAGATGGACCCGGCGGCGAACCTCGTCGGCCCGGGCTGCGCCGACTACGCCGAGGCCGTTCCGGACGGCGCCGGCTCGGTCGAGGGCATGGCCGCCGACCCGGTCGCGACCGCGGCCTCGAACAACCCGCTGCTCACGACGCTCGTGGCGGCGGTGAGCGGCCAGCTCAACCCCGAGGTCGACCTCGTCGACACGCTGAACGGTGACGAGTTCACCGTCTTCGCTCCCGTCGACGACGCATTCGCGGCCATCGACCCGGCGACGATCGAGGCCCTCAAGACCGACACCGAGACCCTCACGTCGATCCTCACGTACCACGTGGTCCCCGGCCAGGTCGCTCCTGACGACATCGTCGGAACCCACGCGACGGTGCAGGGCGGCGACGTCGAGGTCAGCGGCAGCGGCGACGCGCTGATGGTCAACGACGCCAACGTCATCTGCGGCGGAGTCCAGACCGCGAACGCCACGGTCTACCTCATCGACGCGGTCCTGATGCCTCCGGCTCAGTGACCGACCGCCGGCTTCGGCCGGCGATCCGGGGGGCGGCGTGCCGCCGGTGCCTGCGAGGTGGCACCGGCGGCATCGTCGTGCCCTTGCACCACGCGTCATGCCGCGTCAAGGGGGCCTCGGTCGACGCGCCCGCGCGCGTACCCTGGGTGCAAGCGCTGGGGCGTGCCGGAGGGGCGCGACGTCTGCGCGGGAGGACCATGACAGACCTTCGGGAAGCCGGCGAGCTCTCGACGGGCGCGATACTCGACGGGCGGTACCGTCTCGAGGCGCGCATCGGCGAGGGCGGGATGGCACGCGTCTTCCGTGCGGAGGATGCCGCGCTGCGGCGCACCGTCGCCATCAAGGTGCTGCGCGGTCACGTCGACGAGATCGGCTCGATCGAGCGGGCGCTGTCGGAGACGACCCTTCTCGCCTCCCTCAACCACCACTCGCTCGTCACTCTCTTCGACGCTCATGTCTCGGCGGACGACTCGAGCTACCTCGTGATGGAGTACGTCGAGGGCATCACGCTGCGGGAGCTCATCGCCAAGGGCCCCGTCGACGCACGACTGCTCGCGTCGATCACCGTCGACATCGCCGAGGGTCTGCACATCGCGCACTCGGCGGGCGTCGTGCACCGCGACATCAAGCCGTCCAACGTCCTGCTGTGGCACTCGCCGCTCCCGGGGGCGGAATGGCGCGCGAAGCTCGCCGACTTCGGCATCGCCTATCTGCTGGACTCGCCCCGCATGACGAGCCCCGGCATCGCGGTCGGCACGGTCGCCTACATCGCGCCGGAGCAGGCCCGCGGCGAGACCCCAGCCCCGCCGGCCGACATCTACGCGCTGGGCATCATGCTGATCGAGGCGCTCACCGGCACCCGCCCGTTCGCCGAGGCCGAGGGCATCGGGACCGTCATGGCCCGTCTGGCCGCGCCGCCGCCGATCCCCGACACGCTGCACCCGGCCTGGCAGGGCCTGCTGCGGGGCATGACGGCGACGCCGCCGGACGACCGCCCGACCGCTCTCGATGTCGCCGTCACGGCTCGCCGCCTCGCCGGGAGCGAGGACGCCGCCGCCACGTCGGGAGACGAGGCGACGGAAGCGGCGCCGGTCGTCACGCGCCCCACCGCCGTGCTCCCCCCGCCCCTTCCCCCGCTTCCCCCCGAGGCGGCGACCGTCGTCTTCGCCGCGGCGCATGACGCCGGGCCGTCCGCGGCTCCGGTCGGCGCGGCGGGGGTCACGGTGCCCGAGCACTCGATCGGTGCGGCCGAATCGCGCAGGGCGGGCACGTCACGCGCCGCGCGCACACGCCACCGGCGCGTCGTCATCGGCGCCGTCATCGCCGGGGCGCTCCTGCTCGTGGCCATCGTCCTGACCGCCTGGTCGCTCTCGCTCGCCGGCAGCCCCACGCCCGACCCCACGACACCCTCGGTCATCGAGCCCTCGGTCGAGCCGTCGGAGGCGCCCAGCGAAGCCCCGGCGGAAGAGGAGGAACCGGCTCCGGCCGACGACGAAACCGACAACAGCGGGCCGGGCAACGACAACGGCGGCGGCAACGGCAACAAGGGCCCCGGCAACAACAACGGGAACGGCAAAGGGAAGAAGGACGGCTGAACCCGTCCGAGCGCGTCGACGGATGCTGCGCGGCAAGTAGGCTGGGAGGCTGAGGGCCTCTAGCTCAGTCGGTAGAGCATCGGACTTTTAATCCGCGGGTCGTGGGTTCGAGCCCCACGGGGCCCACCGCACGTTCTGCATCGCAAGCGCCAACAGGTGAGGGCGGCGTGGACAGGACGCCGCCCTCACCCGGGTCGGTTCAGCCGCAGGAGCGGGCCGCGAAGGCTGCCTCCACAGTGCGAGCGGTGCCGTCGGCCGCAGTGCCGGTGACCGACACCGATCCGGCGGTGATCGCGGCGCTCCTCACCGCGAACGAGACGGTCGTGGACTTGCCGGCGGCGAGACTCGCAATCTCCTTCGTCCCGTGGGCCGACGTCACCTTCACGGTGACCGCACCGCTGTGCTCGTTGACCACCTTGGTGAGCAGCTGGATCTTGCCCGCGACGCACCGGGTCTCCGCCGCCGCCGAGATCTGCGGCCCCGGCGAGACGCCGTCTCCGACGGTCAGGGTCAGCGTGGTGGTCGTGGTGCCGGCCGTGCTCACGTAGGCAGGGAGCACGAGGTCACCGCGGATCGTGTAGACGCCCGGCACGTCGACGATGTCCTCATCGAAGTCCCACTCCACCCCGATCGCCTGGTTGTCGCGCGACCCGTCGTTGTACGACACGGCGACCCGTTCGGGCAGCCACGGCAGCTCGCCGACATCCACCGTCTGCTCGAACTGCTGAGCGCCCTGGATCGAGATGCCGCCCTGCGAGTTCTCGGGTCGCACGTAGATCTGCGCCTGGGCGATCAGGCCGTACGCGGTGTTCGTGCCGTACACGGTGAACGGCTCCACGTTGGTCTCGGCCACCTGCTCGGGGGTGATCTCCTGCCAGTCGAACGGCAGGCTCCCCCGCGATCCGCTGGCGTAGACCACGTCGAGGGTCTCCGGCAGCTCGGGGATCTCGCCGACGACGGTGCGGATGACCACGGGGGCGTCCACCGATGCGACCGTCTCGCCGAAGACCCGCCAACGGAGCACACCCGTGCCCGCACCGGATCCCTGCACTCCCGTGATGCGGATGCGCAGCTGGCTCGCCTCGACGGGCTCGAACTCGAGCGTGTTGTAGGCGTTCCGCACGAGGGCACCCGCGTAGGTCGACGAGCCCTTCAACGTGACGGGCGCCCACGTGGTTCCGTCGGTGGAGTGCTCGATCACATAGGTGTCGGGCCGCGGCATCCGGGTTCCGCCGTTGTCGTCGTACCAGTAGATCTGGGTCGACCCGATACGGCGAGGGGCGTCGAACTGGTAGCGGATCCACGCCGCCGTGGCAGCCGTGGTGCCGTTGTTCGCCTGGCCCCACGTGCCCCAGCCGTTGCCGGCTCCGGGCGCGGAGCTCGCCGGCGTGGTCGCCTCGTTCACGCGGCTGGGGTTCTCCCAGCTCGCGCTCCCGCTCGTGGTGATCGTGGCGATCTTGCCGTACTCCTCGGACGTCACCTTCTCGGTCAGCGCGACCTGGACGTCCTGCTGAGTCGACTTCTCGCCGTCCGTGGCCGTGAGCCGGAACACGTACGTCCCCGCAACCGTGCCGGTGACGGTGGTGCGCAGGGCCTTGGGGTCGGCGAAGATCACCTCGGCTCCGCTCGGAGCGCTCACGGTCGACCATGTGTGCGTCAGCGTTCCCGACTCGGGGATGCCGTCGTCATTCACGGTGCCCACGAGCGTCGTGGAGATGTTGCCGTCGCTGGTGCGATCGGCGACCGCCGTCACGATCGGGGCGTCGTTCACCACCTCGGGAACCTCGCGACCCGAATCGAACACCTGGATCTCGGAGATCGCGGTGAAGTACGACGGGGTGTTCGTGAACGCGACGCGGACCTTGCTCGCGGTGACGGCTTCGAACAGCGCCTCGTTGAACTTCGGGCCGGGGATCTTGGGCGCCTTGAACGTGTCGGGGATGGTCTCCCACTCCCCGCCCGCGTTCTGGACCTGGATCGAGTAGCCGCGCGGCTCGCGGTACCCGCCCGCCTGGCGGTCGCTCACGAACCACACCTTGACGTTGTCGAACTCCTTCGCCGCGCCGAGGTCGAGCTCGACGTAACCGCCGGTGCCCGCCGTCCCGTGGTTGCCCCAATACGGCTCGTTCACGGTGGTGCCGTCGGTGACGGCATCCAGCGACACCGGCCGCTCGGTCTCCTTGATCGCGCCCGGCGTGAAGTTCATCTGGCCGGTGCCCCATCCGGGCGTGTGGAAGTTGCGCCACGGCGTCGAGCGCGCCCCCTGCTGCGTCGCCGACGACGAGAGCTCGGCGTCGCGCGCGAGGTTCGCGGCGTCCTCCTCGAGGTCGATGCCCGCGGTCTTGAGGTACGAGACCACCCGATCGTCCTCGATGGGCGTGTCGACGGCGGAGGGCACGTCGGCGCCTTCGGCGCCCGCGACCTCGACGTCGAGACCGGCGTCCGCATCGGTCACCTCGTGCGCGGCGGGGTCGTACACGAAGCGGCCCAGCCCGTCGGCGGTCGCCTTGCGCTCACCGTCGATGAAGAGGCTGTACCCCGCACCGAGTCCGTACTCCGAGCCGTCCTCGTCCCACACGATGGTCAGGTCCTGGCCGTGGTAGCGGAGGTTGTTGACCATGAAGCTGTCGTAACCGAGGTCGATCGGCCACAGCTCGATGAGATCGTCGGACCGCGGCCGGATGCCGCCCATGTCCTCCACGTAGATGTAGTTCATGTTGCCGAGCATCACGTGGTTCGGGTTGTTGCGGTTGTAGGTCTTGGCTGTCGGGTTCCAGTTGGAGTAGTACTCCGCCTGGTTCGCGATGCGCGCGTTGCCGGCCGGGTAGATGCTCCACGCCATCCAGTCGAGCAGCCGGGCGGCGTACTCCGGCGTGATGTACTTCTGCTCCGGGTCGTAGTGCCGCAAGGCCGCCCGCACCGCGCGGTACTGCACGGTGAAGTTGATGTTGGAGAAGTTGTTGGATCCGCCCACGCCGAACTTCGCACGGTCGTACTGGTTGGCGGTGTAGAACGGGAAGATCGGGAAGTTGTCGCCGTACCGGAGGAACCGGAAACCGTCGACGTAGGTCTCGGCATCCTCCTGCGGGATCAGCCCCTCGGAGTAGATGTCGTAGAGGTTCGACTCCTTCGCGGGGATGAGGTCGCGCTCCGCCGCGCTTAGCGGGTTGGTGCCCGAGCCCGACGAGGCCGCCGCTTCGGCGCCGTGCGAGGTCCCCGCGAGGAACATGCGCATCTCCTCGCTCCACAGGCGGTCGAGGATCGCCTGCTGGATCTCGTCGGCCTGCGCCTTCGCGCTCGCGCCGCGGGTGTCGTCGCCCGCCTGCGCGTACAGCTGCGCCGCGGCGTCGAACGCGCCCCACACGTACGCAGACTCGGGGCGCTCGATCGTGCGGGCGCCGGGGGCTCCGGCGTTGATGCGGGGGTAGCCGAACGTGATCGCGTCCGAGTCGTTGCCCGGCATGTAGTTGGTGTCATAGGCGATCAGGCCGTCGTCGTTGCCGTCGTAGTGCTCGAGCTGACCGATGCCGTCGCCTTCGAAGTACGTCGCGAAGCGCTCGGCGATCTCCGGCCCGCCGCCGTGGACGTTGTAGGCCTCGAGGCCGGCGGTTCCCAGGTACTGGGAGTAGTGGTTGTTCCAGCTCGTGTGCCCGGGGCTGTCGAGGAACGCCGAGGAGCCCGACAGCTCGCCGACGTTGAGGATCTGGCCGTACGCGAGGTACGGGTTGCGGATCCACTTGGTGTCCTGCAGATGCATCGGCTGCGTGAGCACGACCGAGTTCTGGTACAGGTTCACGCCCTCGATGGTGGTCGGGTACTGGTAGACGTAGCCCGGCTCGTTGGTGTCGAGCGAGTTGTAACGCTCGCCCCACCACCGGTAGACGATGGCCTTCTCGATCGCGGCGTTCGGCACGTCGATGTAGGGGATGTCCTGAGCCCAGCGCTCGTTGAACTCCGTCACCGCGGTGCGGAAGGCATCCGCCGGCGTCCTCTCGGCGTACGCGCGCGCCTCCTCGAGCCCGGCGGGCATCCCATCGCTGGTGAGCGCGCCGACGACGGAGATCTCGACGGTGCCCCCGGCGGGAACGGTGACCTGACGGTCGAGGTTCGCGCCCGAACGGGTGAAGCCGTCGGCCTTCAGCGTGATGTCGACACTCGACCACGGCGTGTCGATGAGGCCGTTGTTGGATCCGCTCGTGATGGTGCGGGTGTCCGTGAGCTCGTCCGCCTCGGCGCCCGCGGCGGTCGCGAGACCCGAAGCGGCGCGCACCGTGAACGTCTGGTCGGCGCCGCCCGGGTTCTGGAAGGCGATCGTCGTGACGGCCACGTTGTCGTACGTGATGAACTTCTTGAGATCCGCCACGACCCCGGTCGCGCCGATCGTGTAACGGGACTTGGCGTGGCTGGGAGCGTTGAAGCGCTGGGCTCCGACCTCGGCGACCGTCTGCCCGGGCACCGCCACGGTGTAGAACGAGCCGAGGTTGTTCGGACCGCCGGCGAAGGCCGATCCGGCGAACCCCATCACGTTCCAGTTGCTGCCGCCCCGCATGTAGAGCGAGCGCCCGCGCGTCTGGAGCACGCCGTTCTCGGCGGTTCCGGTCACGCCGAGGATGCGGTCCAGGTAGTAGTCGGTGCCGCCCGCCGCCCGGTCCTTCTCGAAGATGGCGCCGTGCATGCTGTCCGCCGTCCAGTCGACGCCGGGCACGAGCTTCTGCTCCACCTCCGCGAGGTTCGCGTAGACGGGGTCGCCGATGTCCATCGAGTCGGTCTGCCCGTTCGTGTACACCCCGACGTCCGACTCGTTCCCCGGGACCGGCGCGCCGAAGGCGCTCCCCGGAACGAATGTCAGTGTCGCCGCGGTCAGCAGGCATGCTGCCGCGGCGGCGGCCGTCCTCAATCTGGTCGTAGGCGCCATCGCCCGTCCTCTCGGTCACAGCGGAGACTCTCCGCTCCCGGAAGCATCACGGAGGCTGAGTCGGCGCCAGTCAAGCAGGCTGCCGGGGATTAACGCAATGGTTTTCGAAGTTTTCGGTTACCGCTATCTCTTGAACCCAGCATCCCCCGCGGCGGTCGGCTCAGCCACCCGGCAATGCCCGCGACATCTCGAGCTCGCGGCCGTTCTGGCCGTCGATCGTGCCTCCGGTGGGCGTGAATCCGAGCCGGCGGTAGGCGGCCTGCGCGCGGCCGTTCTCCTGATGCACGTCGAGGAGCAGCCGGTCGCAGCCCTGGTGGCGCGCCCACTCCGAGCCCGCCGCGACGAGCTCCTCGAGGATCCCACGGCCCCGGTGGCCGGGGCTGACGTACACCGCGACGGCTAGCGCCGTGCCCTCCTCGCGGACGCGGCCGAAGTAGTCTGGCGTCCCGGGCTCGGGGACGAGGATCGTGACCGTGCCGACCCATGCGGCACCGACCTCGGCGATGAACTGCGCCGACGAGCCCGACAGCGCCGCCCCGATGGCACGCGCATCCCAGAAGTCCCGGCCGCGCGCGGCGGCTTCGTCATAGGTCTCGAGGAACGCGATCCCCGCGGCCGGGTCGGTCAGCGCCTCCAGCCGGAGCGCGCGCAGGCGCTCTCCGTCGGTCGCGAGGACACGGCGGACGTGGGCGTCAGACACCGGACTCGGCGAGCTCGGCTCCGGCGTGGGCGAGCTCGGCGAGCGCGGCCTCACTCGTCTCGGCGGCGACCCCGGCGACGAGGTCCGTGAGGATGCGCACGTGCCGCCCGTGCTCGATCGCGTCGAGTGCGGAGGCGCGCACGCAGTAGTCGGTCGCGATGCCGGCGACGTCGACGTCGACCACGCCGTGCTCCTCGAGGAGATGCGCTACCGTCTCGCCATCGTCGGTGACGCCCTCGAACAGGGAGTAGGCCGGCTTGCCCTGACCCTTCTTGACGTGATGGGTGACCGCGCCCGTGTCGAGCCCGGGATCGTACTCCGCGCCGTCGGTGCCGCTCACGCAGTGGACCGGCCAGGTGTCGACGAAGTCGGGCTCGGCGTGGAAGTGCCCGCCGTTGTCGTTGTGGGAGTCGTGCCAGTCGCGCGAGGCGACGATCACGGCGTACTCGTCGGCGTGCGCCTCGAGGTGACGGGTGATGCGCTCGGCGACGGCGTCACCGCCCTCCACCCCGAGGGCTCCTCCCTCGGTGAAGTCGTTCTGGACGTCGACGATGAACAGTGCCTTGCTCATGGTTCGAGCGTACGCCGGTACTCCTCGCGGGTCAGCGGGTGTCCGTCGGCGGCGACCACGTCGGGATCCGTCTCGGCGGGCAGGACGGCGTCGGAATGGGCCGCAACTCCGCCTGGGTGAGCCGCCTCGGCCTCGGCGTCCGGCGTGTCGGGGGCGGCCGCGGGCTTCGAGGCGGAGTCAGTGCCCGATTCGCCGTGGACGGATGCCGCGGCGCCGGCCGCCTCGGGACCGCGACGCCACAGCTTCGACGGCCACCAGATCGCGCGCCCGATGTCGTACGACAGGGCGGGGACGAGGAGGGACCTCACGACGAACGTGTCGAGCAGCACGCCGAACGCCACGATGAAGGCGATCTGCGCGAGGAAGAGGATCGGGATCACGCCGAGGGCGGCGAACGTCGCGGCGAGCACCAGGCCGGCCGACGTGATCACCCCGCCCGTCGCGACCAGGCCTCGCAGGATTCCGGGCCTCGTGCCGTGCACGAGCGACTCCTCGCGTACGCGCGACATCAGGAAGATGTTGTAGTCGACGCCGAGCGCCACCAGGAACACGAAGCCGTACAGCGGCACGGCGGGATCGGCGCCCGGGAAAGCGAACAGCCCGTTGAAGACCAGTGCGCTCACGCCGAGCGCGGTGGCGAACGAGAGGATCACCGTCGCGATCAGCAGGACCGGCGCGAGCACCGACCGCAGCAGCAGCATGAGGATCAGGAGGATCACGGCGAGGATCACCGGGATGATGACCGTCCGGTCGCGGATCGACGTGTCGTTCGAGTCGATGTCGGTCGCCGTCTCGCCTCCGACGATGGCCGTCCCGGCGCCGAGCGCGTCGTCGAGGTCGCTGCGCAGCTCGCGCACGGTGTCCTCCGCGGCGACGGAGTCCGCGGCATCCGTCAGCGTGCCGATGACGAGGACATCGCCGTCTGCCACCGTCGGCTCGGGCGCGGGGGTTCCGGGCGGCCCGACGGCGGTGAACACGGGCTCGCCGTCCTCGAGCTCGACGGCCGCCTGCCCGGTCGGCGAGTCCTCGGACGCCACTGCGACGGACTCGATGCCGTCGGACGCTTCGAGCACCTCCACCGTCCCTCCGAGATCCTCCTCGGGGACGATGACGTACACGGGGCTGCCCGACCCGGCGGGGAAGTGCTGGGCGAGAACGTCCTGTCCGTCACGCGCCTCGGATGCCCCGAGCACGAGGTCGCTGGAGGGCACTCCGTCGGCCTTGAGCTGCGTGATGCCGAACGCCCCCACCAGCAGCACGATCGTGCTCACGATCCACACCGCGCGCGCATGCCGCGCGACGAAGCGCGCCTGGCGCGGCCAGAACCCCTTGACCGGCTGCGTGAGGTCGTCGGGGATCGACGCGATGGGCTTCTTCGGGATGAACGGCCAGAAGGCGGAGCGGCCGAACAGCGCCAGGAGGCCCGGCAGGAACGTCAGGGCCGACAGCACCGAGAACGCGATGCCGATCGACGCGATGGGGCCCAGCGCGCGGTTGGTGGCGAGGTCGGACAGCAGCAGGCACAGCAGGCCCGCGATCACCGTGCCGCCCGAAGCGAGGATCGGCTCGAACGACCCACGCCACGCCGCGATCGTGGCATCCCACCGCTGTCTGCCCTCGGCCACCGCCTCTCGGAATCGCGCGACGTAGAGCAGGGCGTAGTCGGTCGCCGCGCCGATCACGAGGATGAACAGGATGCCCTGGACCTGGCCGTTGAGCACGACGATGCCGGCCTTGGCGAGCCACCAGACCGTGAGGAGGGCCACGCACAGCGCGAAGGTCGAGGTGAGGAGCACGAGCACCGGGAGCAGCGGCGAGCGGTAGACGATCACCAGGATGATGAAGACCGCGATCAGCGCGACCGCGAGGAGCAGGCCGTCGATGCCGAGGAAGCCCTCGACGAGGTCGGCGGTGAAGCCGGCGGGCCCGGTGACCCAGCCCTGCATCCCGTTGGGCAGATCATCCTCGACGAGTGCGCGGACCTCTTCGACGATCTCACCCACCTCGCCCGAGGCGTCGATCGGCACGAAGATCTGCGCGGCCTCGCCGTCGTCGGACACGATCGGCGGGGACACGCCCTCGAGCACGCCGTCGATCGCGGCGATGTCGTCGGCGAGCGTCTGCACATCGGCGAGCTGCTCGTCGGTGAGGTCGCCCTCGCCGGTCACGACGACGACGGCAGGGATGCTGTCATCTCCGAGGAACTCGGGAAGCCGCTCGTTCACCTGCGTCGCGTCGGCGCTCTCGGGCAGGAACGACGAGCGGTCGTTCGACGACACCTCGTCGACCTTGCCGAAGTACGGGCCGCCGATCGAGCCCACCACGAGCCAGATCAGGACCAGCAGAGATGGGAGGCCGATACGCAGCCACCTCGTCGGTCGACGGTGCGTGCGGTCAGAGGTGGTCGCCATATCGCTAGTTTATCTAGCGAAATTGGTGCTGCGCGACATCTCTAGGCTGAAACCCGTGATCTCCGCCGCTCTCGCGCTCGCCGGGGCGCTCATCTACGGGGCCGCAGACTTCCTGGGCGGCCTCGCGGCCAAGCGCCTGCGCTCCCTCGTCGTCACCGCCGTCGCGGCTCTGTCCGGGCTGGCGGCGCTTGCCGTCGCACAGCCTGTGCTCGGCGGCGTCTGGGCGCCCGCAGACATGGCGTGGGGCGTGCTGGCCGGAATCTTCGGGGTCATCGCCGTCGCCCTGCTGTACGCCTGCCTCGCCATCGGGCCGATGAGCATCCTGTCGCCGCTGACCGCCGTGGTCTCCGCGATCGCGCCCATGCTGTGGGGGCTGCTGATCGACGGCGAGACACTCTCGCCGATCGCCTACGCCGGCCTCGGGGTCGCCCTCGTCGCCGTCGTGCTCGTGGGGTTCATCCCGGGCCAGAAGGCGGTGCGCCCGAGCGCCCGCGGACTGCTCATGGCGGTCGGCGCCGGAGTCGCGATCGGCGGCTTCCTCATCGTCGTCGACCAGACCTCCGAAGACAGCGGCATGGTGCCGCTCGTCATGAGCAGGGGCACGACCGTGGCGGTGACCCTCGTCGTCCTGGCGGTGCTGGCCGTCGTCGCGGTGCGAGGCGGACAGGGCGCAGCATCCGTCCTCATTCCTGCCGGATCGACGATCGGCGCCACCCCGACCGGACACGCCGACCTCGAGCACGCGGCGGCGGCGTCGTCCGCGGCGGGTGCGTCGCCGTCGCCGTCGCTGTCGACGGCGTGGTGGTTCGCCGCCGCCTGCGGCGTCGTCGATGCCGCCGCCAACGCGCTCATGCTCGTCGCGCTGCGCGAGGGCGACCTCTCGGTCGTGTCCGCCCTCACGGCGCTGTACCCCGCCGGCACGATACTGCTCGCGGCGGTCGTGCTGCGGGAGCGGGTGGCCGCGGTTCAGTGGCTCGGCCTCGTGCTCGCTCTGGTCGCGGGCGGGATGCTCGCGCTCGGCTGAGATCGGTGCGGGTCCGGTGGAACCGCACGCCGGATGTGCCCGGTTCAGCCCCGGGCGAAGAGCAGCACGAGCGAGGTCACCAGAGCGACGGCGCCGAGCGCGACGAGCCCCAGGGCGAGGAAGGCGACCGCCCGGACCGCGGGTGAGCCCTGGGTGAGCCGCATCCGCCCCCGTCCTCCGCGGCGGTAGAAGATGTCGGCCATCGTCTTGCCCGCGAGCGCCTTCTCCTGCTCGTGCGAGAGGTGCGCCTCGTTCACGCCGCCGTCCTCGTCGAACCAGCGCACGATCCGGCCGTGCTCCGCGTCTTCGAGGACCCCGCGCGTCGGCAGCCACGTGCCGTCGAAGAGGTACATCACGAGCGCGATCCCGGCCACGAGGGCGCCCAGCCCGAAGCCGACCCACGAGAAGATCTCGGCGATGGCGTCGAGCGTGGAGTCCATCGGTCCTCTTCGAATGTCGGCGGGTACGAAAGAGGCCCGCCAGAAGCGGGCCTTCTCGGTCGAGCCACCTAAGGGAATCGAACCCTTGACCTATTCATTACGAGTGAATCGCTCTGCCGACTGAGCTAAGGTGGCGCGCTTCGCTTGCGCGATGCACGATCAACGATCTTACAGGGTCGCGGGAGTGCTCGCGAACACGCCCCCGACCGCCCGGTGTCGACGTGTTACGAAACGATTCGGACCCCGTCGAGCCGCGACGTACCGTCGACGGGTACCGCGACGAAGCGAGCGCGGTCGAGGTGATCGTGTTCGCCGTCAGTCAGTCGCGGATCTGACGTACAGGAGCACACATGTCCAAGAAGATCACGATCACCGCCGCAGCGGCCCTCCCCCTCGCCCTCCTCCTCGCAGGCTGCGCCGGCGCGAGCGCCGATCCCGGCGCGTCGGGCGACGCCGGCTCCGGCGAGGTCGTCCGCATCGGCGTCGTGGGCGCCGGCGACCCGTATTGGGAGACCTATAAGGAGGCGGCAGCGGCCGAGGGCATCGAGATCGAGCTGGTGGACTTCAGCGAGTACACGCAGCCCAACCCCGCCCTCTCGGCCGACGAGCTCGACCTGAACCAGTTCCAGCACGTCATCTACCTGGCCACCTACAACGTGGCGAGCTCCGACGACCTGCAGCCCATCGGCGCCACGGCGATCTACCCGCTCGGCCTGTACTCCTCGCAGTACGAGTCGGTCGAGGACATCCCCGAGGGCGCCACGGTGGCCGTGCCGAACGACGAGAGCAACCAGGCCCGCGGCCTGCTCGTGCTGCAGTCGGCCGGCCTCATCGAGCTGAAGGACGGCGGATCGATCTTCTCCACCGTCGCCGACGTCGAGCCGTCGTCGAAGGTCAAGGTCGAGGCGCTGGATGCCGCGCTCACCGCGACGTCGCTGCCCGATGTCGCGGCCGCGATCATCAACAACGACTTCGTCGAGGACGCCGGCCTCAGCTTCGAGGACGCGATCGCGGTCGACGACCCGTCCGACCCGAACGCCCTGCCCTACATCAACATCTTCGCCGCGCGCGCCGAGGACGCCGACAACCCGACGTACCTCAAGCTCGTCGAGATCTACCAGAACACCCAGGAGGTGCTCGACGGCGTGCAGGAGGCGTCCGGCGGCACCGCGGTGTTCGTGGACACCGCCGCCGAGGACCTCGCCGCGTCGCTCACCGACGTCGAGGAAGACATCCGCGCCACCCAGTGACCCCGTCGCCGATGCGGCCCACTCCCTGCGAGCGGGCCGCATCGGCACGTCTTCAGGAACCACCATGAGCCTCATCCGCCTCCGCAGCGTCACCAAGACCTTCCCGCCCCCGGCCAAGGACGCACCGCCCGTCACCGCCGTCGACGACGTCGACCTCGAGATCGCCGCCGGGGAGGTGTGCGGGATCATCGGCTACTCCGGGGCCGGCAAGAGCACCGTGCTGCGCCTGGTCAACGCCCTCGAGACGCCCACGAGCGGGACCGTCGAGATCGACGGCCGTGACATCACGCGCCTCCGCGAACGCGAGCTGCGGGAGCTGCGCGGCGACATCGGCATGATCTTCCAGCAGTTCAACCTGTTCGAATCGCGCACCGTCGCCAAGAACGTCGCGTATCCGCTCGAGATCGCGGGCCGCTCACGCTCGGAGATCACCTCCCGGGTCGACGAGCTCCTCCGATTCGTGGGGCTCGCCGACAAAGCGCGCAGCTATCCCGAACAGCTCTCCGGCGGCCAGAAGCAGCGCGTCGGCATCGCCCGCGCCCTCGCCACGAACCCGCGCATCCTGCTCGCCGACGAGGCGACGAGCGCGCTCGACCCCGACACCACGCAGGAGGTCCTCGGGCTGCTGCGGCGGGTCAACCGCGAGCTCGGCATCACGATCCTCGTCATCACGCACGAGATGGACGTCATCCGCACCCTGGCGGACCGCGTCATCGTCATGGAGGGCGGACGCATCATCGAGAGCGGCGAGGTTTTCGACGTCCTGTCTGCCCCGGATCACGCCGCCACCCGCCGGTTCGTGGCGAGCATCATCGAGGACGTGCCCGCCGGCGATCAGCTCCGCACGCTCCGCGACCGTCACCCCGGTCGCATCGTGACGTTCACCGTGCGCGACGGCGACGTCACGCAGGCCGACGTCTTCGCGGCGCTCTCTGCGCACGGTGTGCGCTTCGAGCTGATCCACGGAGGCATCAACGACATCCGCGGGCGCGTGTTCGGCCACCTCACCCTGTCGCTGACCGGAGACGCGGACGCCGTCGACCGGGCGATCGAGACCGCCTCGGCCTTCGCGCCCCTGATCGAGGAGGACATCCGTGGATAGGCTCGTCGACCTCCTGCCCGAGCTCTGGACGGCGACCGCCGAGACGCTCTACATGGTGACGTTCAGCCTCGTGTTCGGCGGGCTCGGCGGCCTGGTCCTCGGGGTCGCCCTCTACGCGACCCGCGCCGGAAGCCTGTTCCCGAACCGCGCCGTGTTCGGCACGCTCAACGTCATCGTCAACACGGTGCGGCCGATCCCGTTCGTGATCCTGCTCACCGCGCTCCAGCCGCTCGCGCGCGGCGTGGGCGTGCCGGGGATCGGCACGAACTTCGGCGTCTTCGTGATCTCGATCGCGTCGCTCTTCGCGATCAGCCGCATCGTCGAGCAGAACCTGCTCACCGTGCGCCCCGGTGTGATCGAGGCGGCACGCGCCGCGGGAGCGAGCCGCTCGAGGATCCTCTTCCGTCTCATCCCGCGCGAGTCGCTCGGCCCCCTCATCCTCGGCTACACGTTCATCGTGGTGGCGCTGGTCGACATGACCGCGATGGCGGGCGCCGTCGCGGCGGGCGGCCTCGGCGACTTCGCGATCGTGTACGGATTCAAGCAGTTCAACCCGTGGGTCACGTGGGCCGCGGTCATCGTGATCATCGTCATCGTGCAGGGCGTGCAGTTCCTCGGCAACGCCCTCGCGCGACGGGTGCTGCGGCGTTAGCCGAGCGGATGCCGCCCCCGCGGCATCCGCTCATCAGCACGTCAGCCCGTCCTGCGGTACCACGCCCTCGAGCAGGTACTTCTCGACGGCGTCGTCGACGCAGGCGTTGCCCTTGTTGTAGCCCGTGTGCCCCTCACCCTCGCGCGTGACGAGCACGCCCGACGACAGCTGCTCCGCCAGCGACACCGACCATTCGTAGGGCGTGGCCGGATCGTTGGTGGTGCCGACGACCACGATCGGGGCCGCTCCCTCGGCCGCGATCGGCTCACGCACTCCCGTCGGCGGGAAGGGCCAGTCGGCGCAGGGGTTCGCGCCGATCCAGTACGGCGCGACGGTCGGCGCCTCTTCGGCCAGCCGCGCGAGACCCGCCTCCGTCTCTTCCGCTGTGGCGCCTGCGGGATAGTCCATGCAGTTGTACGTGCGGAAGGCCTCGGTCTGGTTGTCGAGGTAGACGCCGCCCTCGCGGTTGAAGTAGAAGTCGGCGAGGATGAAGGCCGTCTCGGGGTCGCCCTGGAGCGCACCGTCGAGCGCCATCGTCAGATAGTCCCAGCTCTCCTGCGAGTAGAGCGCCGACACGATGCCGGTCATGAGCGCATCGGCGCCCATCTCGCGTCCGTCGGCGGCCGGCAGCGGATCGCGGTCGACCGCGGCCAGGAGCGTGCCGAGATCGGCCATCGCGTCGTCGACCGAGCCGCGGAAGGGGCAGTCGCTGCCCTCGAGACAGTGCGCCATGTACGCGCGCAGGGCGGACTCGAAGCCGACGCCCTGCACGATGTCGAGCTCGAAGCTCGAGATGGCCGGGTCGACCGCGCCGTCGAGGACGAGGCGTCCGACCTTGTCGGGGTAGAGCTTGGCGTACGTCGCGCCGAGGAACGTGCCGTAGGAGTAGCCGAGGTAGTTCAGCTCGGCGTCGCCGAGCACCGCGCGGAGCAGATCGAGGTCGCGGGCCGCGTTCTCGGTGGTGATGTGCTCGAGGATGCCGTCGCTGTTGGCGTCGCACGCCTCGGCGAATTCCGCGTGGCGGCCTGCGAGCTCGTCGAGCCAGGCATCCGACCCCCGCTCGTTCTCGGGGATGTCGAACAGATAAGCGTCCATGTCGGCCGCGTCGAAGCAGCGCACCGCGGTCGACTCCCCCACCCCGCGAGGATCGAACCCGATCACGTCGTACTGCGCGATGAGCGGCCCGCCGACGGCGTACTTGAGCGAGTCGCGGACCAGCCCGACTCCACTCGCCCCGGGACCGCCCGGGTTCGTGAGCAGCGACCCGATCGCCTCGCCGCTCGTGGCGCGGCTGCGGATGACGGAGAGCTCGATCTCGCCCGCTTCGGGCTCCGCCCAGTCGAGCGGGGCCGTGACCGTCGTGCAGTCGAAGCCGTCGCCGCAGTCCGCCCAGTCCAGCTCCTGCTCGTAGAAGGGCAGCAGCTCGGCCGATACCCCGTCGGTGTCCGGGGCGAGGCTCTCGGTCGAGCGGGGCGTGTCTTCGGGGATCATCGCGTACAGGCATCCGCTCAGGGCGAGGGATGCCGCGACCAGGCCGGCCAGGGCGGCGACGACGCGTCGGGCACGACGAGGAGTGTTCACGGGGTCCTTCCGCTCGCGACGGTCACGAGCATGCTCTCGAGGGCGAGGGTGGGGGCGGCGTTGAGCTCGACGTTCTCGCGCGTCACGCCGATGCGGTCGACGACGGTGAGTGTGCGATCCACCGACCACGCCGCCGCCAGCGCGCGCAGATCGGGTTCGAGCTCGGTGTTGATGAGCTCGGCGTCGCGGCCGAACTGCAGCATGAGCACGTCGCGGAACATCGACTCGAGATCGGTGAGCACCCGGTCGATGCCGTCGCGCAGGCTGCGCGTCGCGCGGCGCTTCTGGTCGTCTTCGAGCGCCGACAGCTGCGAGCGCACGGCCGGTGGCACGGCGGCGCCCTCGGCGATGCCGAGGGTGCGGAGCAGTGTGCTGCGCTCGGCTTCGTCGCGCTCGGCGGTGAGCGCCTTGGCGTCGTCGGTCGCCGCCTGCACGATGCGGCCGGCGACGTCGACGGCGTCGCCCACACCCCTCACGCGCAGCACGGCGCGGAGCGTGTCGTCGCGGCGGGCGCGCGCGGCGGCGTCGGTCGCGAGGCGCTGGGCCATGCCGATGTGGCGCTGCGCGTGGCGCGCGGACTGCTCGGCCGTCGCGGGGTCGGCGCCGGTGCGCTCGACGATGAGCCGCGCGACGTCGGCGACATCGGGCTCGCGCAGCCGCAGGGTGCGCACGCGCGAGCGGATCGTGGGCAGAAGGTCGGCGTCGCTCGGCGCGCACAGCACCCACACCGTGCGCTCGGGCGGCTCTTCGAGCGCCTTGAGGAGCACGTTCGAGGTGCGCTCGGCCATGCGGTCGGCGTCTTCCATCACGATGACGCGGTACCGGCCGAGCGACGGCGAGAAGTACGAGCGCTCGACGAGGGCCCGGGCGTCCTTGATCGAGATGATGACGCCCTCGGTGCGCAGCGCCGTGAGGTCGGGGTGGGTGCCGGCGAGCACCTGCCGCATCGCGGCCTCATCTCCCGGCTCGGCGATGAGCGCGGCGGCGAAGGCGTACGCGAGCGTCGATCTGCCCGACCCGGGCGGGCCGGTGATGAGCCACGCGTGGGTGAGCGCTGCGGGATCGGATGCCGCGTCCTGCAGCGTCGCGACCGCGTCGCGCTGCCCCCAGACGGCCCCCCATGGGAGGTCGGCGAGGGCGCTCGGCGCGCCCGCGCCCCCCGTGGAATCCATGCCTGCCAGCCTAGTCGCGGCCACCGACCGAACCTCCGCCGGCCGTCAGCGGAGGACCGTGCGGACCCGGCCGCGCACTTCGCCCGCGAGGTCGTCGGCCGGACGCGTCGCGTCGAGCACGAGGAACCGGTCCGGCTCGGCGGCGGCGAGCGCGAGGAACTCCTCGCGGACGCGGACGTGGAACGTCTCCCGCTCCGCCTCGAGCCGGTCGAACGGCTTGTCCTCGGCGTCGAGGCGGCCTCGGGCCACCGACGGGTCGAGGTCCAGCAGCACGGTGAGGTCGGGCAGGAGCCCGCCGGTCGCCCACAGCGAGAGGTCGCGCACCTCATCACGACCGAGCACGCGGCCGGCGCCTTGATAGGCCACCGACGAGTCGAGGTAGCGATCCTGGATCACGACGTCGCCGCGCCCCAGCGCTGGCCGCACGACCGTCTCGACGTGGTGCGCACGGTCCGCGGCGTACAGGAGCGCCTCGGCGCGCGGCGCCACTTCGCCGCGGTGGTGAAGCACGATGTCACGGACGAGCCTGCCGACCTCGGTGCCCCCGGGCTCGCGCGTGCGGACGACGTCGTGGCCGGCATCCGTCAGCCATCGCTCGAGCAGAGCGGCCTGCGTCGTCTTGCCTGCGCCGTCGCCGCCCTCGAACGTGATGAACAGTCCGGGGTGCCCGTGAGCCCGGGTCACTTCTTGGCCGGGGCCTTCTTCGCGGGCGCCTTGCGCGTGGTCCGCTTGGGGGCGGGGCCCTTCGCGCGCTTTTCGGCGAGCATCTGGACGGCGATCTCGTACGTGATGTCATCGGGGGTCTGGCCCCGCGGGATCGTCACGTTCGTCACGCCGTCGGTGACGTACGGTCCGAACCGGCCGTCCTTCACCTTGATCGGCTTCTCGCTGACCGGGTCGTTCTCGAACTCCTTGAGCGCACTGCTCGCGCCGCGGGCGCCGTACTTGGGCTGTGCGTAGACGGCGAGCGCCTCGTCGAGAGTGATGTCGAAGAGCTGCTGCTCGCTCTGCAGGGTGCGCGAGTCGGTGCCCTTCTTGAGGTAGGGGCCGTACCGGCCGTTCTGCGCGGTGATCTCGGAGCCGGACTCGGGGTCGACGCCCACGACGCGCGGCAGGTCGAGCAGACGCAGCGCGGTGTCGAGGTCGATCGTGTCTACGGACATCGACTTGAAGAGCGACGCGGTGCGGGGCTTGGGCGCGGCCTCCTTCTTCGCGCCGCGCTTCTTCGGCGCGGGCTCGGGGGCCTCGACGATCTCGCCGGTTTCCTCATCGATCTCCTCGGCCGCGGGCGGGTCGTTCTCCTGCACGTACGGGCCGAAGCGTCCGTCCTTCACGACGACGAGCTTGCCGTTGACGGGATTCTCGCCGAGCACGCGGTCGCCGGCCACGGGAGCGTCGATGAGTTCGCGCGCCTTCGCGGGCGTCAGCTCGTCGGGCGCGAGCTCCTCGGGGATGTTGACGCGCCGGGGCTCGCCCTCCGGCTGCTCGGCGTTGGGCACCTCGAGGTAGGGGCCGTACTTCCCGAAGCGCAGAGTGGCGACGTCGCCGATGGGCGTCGAGTTGAGCGCCCGGGCGTCGATCTCTCCGAGGTTGTCGACGATGTTGCGGAGGCCCACCTGCTCGTCCGAGCCGAAGTAGAACTCCTTCAGCCAGTCCTCGCGCTTCTGCTCGCCACGCGCGATCGCGTCGAGGTCGTCCTCGAGGGCGGCGGTGAAGTCGTAGTCGACGAGGTCGGCGAAGTGCTCTTCCAGCAGCCGCACGACGCTGAACGCGAGCCAGCTCGGGATGAGCGCCTGCCCCCGCTTGCTCACGTATCCGCGGTTCAGGATGACGTCGATGATGCTCGCGAACGTCGACGGGCGCCCGATGCCCTTCTCCTCGAGCGCCTTCACCAGGCTCGCCTCGGTGTAGCGGGGCTTGGGGCTGGTGGCGTGCCCCTTGGGCTCGACGTCCTTGAGCCGCAGCACATCGCCGACCGCGAGGGCGGGCAGCGACTGGTCGTCGGCCTTGTCGGCGTCGCCGCGCTTCTCGTCCTTGCCCTCCTCGTACGCCTCGAGGAATCCCTTGAACGTGTAGACGGTGCCGGACGCCGTGAACTCGGCGCGACGCCCGCCCGCCCCGGCGCTCAGGGTGACCGTGGTGGTCTCGTACTTCGCGTCGGACATCTGGCTCGCCATGGTGCGCTTCCAGATGAGGTCGTACAGGCGCTGCTCGTCGCGGTCGAGCTCGCCGGCGACCGACGCGGGCGTGCGGAAGGTGTCGCCCGACGGCCGGATCGCCTCGTGCGCCTCCTGTGCGTTCTTGCTCTTGCTTGCGTATACCCGGGGGTTCAGCGGCACGGCCTTCTCGCCGTACATGGCGACGGCCTGCTCGCGCGCGGCCTGCACGGCCTGCGTGCTGAGCGCCGTCGAGTCGGTGCGCATATAGGTGATGAAGCCCTTCTCGTAGAGGCGCTGCGCGACGCTCATCGCGTGCTTCGCACTCATCGAGAGCTTGCGGCCCGCTTCCTGCTGCAGGGTCGACGTGGTGAAGGGTGCTCGGGGGCTGCGGGTGCCGGGCTTCGCCTCGACGCCGGTGACGGATGCCTCGGCCGCCGCCTCGATCGCGGCGGCGAGTTCGCGCGCCTCGTCCTCGCTGAGCACGAGCACGGCCTTCTTGAGCTCGCCGCGGTCGTCGAAGTCGGTGCCCCGCGCGAGCGAAGCGCCGTCGACCCGCGCGAGGCGGGCGGCGAAGGATTCGGAGCCCTTGACGGCGAGCGTCTCGATGTCCCAGTAGGAGGCGGACACGAACGCCATGCGCTCGCGTTCGCGCTCGACGACCATGCGGGTCGCGGCGGACTGGACACGGCCGGCCGACGTGCCCTGCTGCACCTTGAACCACAGCACGGGGCTGACGTCCCAGCCGTACAGGCGGTCGAGGATGCGGCGGGTCTCCTGCGCGTCGACCAGGGCGAGATCGAGCTCGCGGGTGTTGTCGACGGCCGCGCGGATCGCGTCCTTGGTGATCTCGTGGAACACCATGCGCTTGACCGGGACCTTGGGCTTGAGGGTCTGGAGAAGGTGCCACGCGATGGCTTCGCCCTCGCGGTCCTCATCGGTGGCGAGCAGGAGCTCGTCGGCCCCCTTCAACGCGCGCTTGAGCTCCGCAACGGTCTTCTTGCCGCGGTCGCTCTCGACGTAATAGGGGTCGAAGCCGTTGTCGATGTCGATGGAGTACTTGCCGTACGCCTGCTTCTTGTCGGCCGGGATGTCCTTCTTGTCCGCCAGATCGCGGATGTGCCCGACCGAGCTCAGCACCTCGTAGCCGTCGCCGAGATAGCCCTGGATCGACCTCATCTTCGTCGGTGACTCGACGATGACGAGCTTCTTGCCTTCTGCCAACGGGGGCGTCCTTTCTTCGACGCAAACCATACACGCCAGTTCCCGGAGTGGGCGCTGTGAGCCCTCGCTCATGACGGCGGTCCCGCGCGTGCCGACGCCGAACCCACGAGCGCTCCGAAGCGCCCCGAGACGGTCACGGTCGCGATGAGCCCGTCGAGCTCGCACGCCTCGAGCGTCAGTCCCGAGACCTCCGCGATGTCCGCCGCACGCTCGCAGGGGATCCCGGCGACCGCGCCCGACGCCGTGTCGGCGGCGGCGAGCGCCGCGGCGTCGGCGGCGCCCGCGAGTCGCTGGGAGAACACCGCGGCGGACGCGACGGCGGCGAGGCCGATCGTGAGAGCGGCCGCCGCACCGGCGATCCCCGCGACCACCGCCGTGCCCGGCATCAGACCCCTCCGGCGAGCGCGCAGCTCGTGGCGGTGAGGGTGATCGGGAGGCCCGCGCTCACCGACCCGGTGACGCAGACGAGGTCGCCTCGCGGATGCACGTCCGCCTGCGCGCCGCCGCCGACCGCGGCGACGGCGGCGTGCACCCGCACGTCGGACTCGCCCCGTGCCGCGAGTCGAGCGGCGTCGGCGACGGCGTCCTGCAGGCGAACCTGGCGGGCGCCGGCGCTCAGCATGCCGACGCCGAGCACGATCACGACGGCGATCGCGGGGAGCGCGACCGCGAACTCGGCGACGACCGAGCCGCGGTCGTCGCCGAGCCGGCGCCCGGTCACGCGACCGTGAGCGCGCGCCGGACGAGGTCGGTCAGGATGCCGCGCACCTCGTCGCTGCGCATGATGACGACGAGCAGTCCCGCGAAGGCGACGGCCGCCATCGTCGCGATCGCGTACTCGGCGGTGGCGGCACCGGTGTCGTCGGCGTGCGTGTCGGCGAACAGCTTGGCGGCGCGCCGTGCGGTGAGGAGGGGTAGGGACATGGTTGCTCCTGTCGGATCGGTGTGGTGGGCACGGTCGGGCCGGGTCTTGGTCAGAACCCGGTGGGCATCGTGGACATGACGCTCAGCAGCATCGGCGCGACGCCGAGGAGGAGGAAGGCCGGGAGGGTGCACGTGCCGAGCGGCAGCAGCAGCCGCGACGACAGCTGCGCCGCGCGAAGTCGCCCGTCGACGCGTGCACGGTGCCGCGCCAGCGCCGCGGAGGCCCGCAGCAGCTCGACGGCGGGGACGCCCGCCGAGCGGGAGAGGCGCAGGACGGGCGCGACCGACTCCTCCGGCGCGGCCCCCGCCTGCGCGACGACGGCGGTCGCGCGCTCGATGGAGACCCCGCTGCTCAGGGCGATCGCGAGCAGCTCGGCCCCGAGACCGGGGATGCCGCTCTCGGCGCGCGCCCGGCGCACCAGCCCCGTCGTCCAGCGTCGCGCGGCGAAGATGAGCGCCGCGCCGGCGGCGAGGCATGCGACGCCGAGCGGCTGGGCCAGCAGCACGCCGAATGTGTCGAACCCGAGTGCCGCGCCGAGGCCGAGCGCGACGAGCGGCAGCCATGCCATGAGCCGCGCCGTTCCGGCGGGTTCGGCCAGCGCGACCCGCACGTCGTCGGCCGCCTCCTGCGCATCGCGGAGTGCCGCGGCCACCCCGCGCAGGCTCTCGGCGAGCGGGGCGCCGACGGTGGTCGCCACCCGCCAGGCGGCCGCCACCTCGGCCCACACCGCCGACTCCTCGGCCCGGGCTGCGCGCGTGCGCCGCGACGGTGGGGCAGGCGACGGACCGCACGAGCCGACGGCGTCGGCCAGCGGCATCCCGTCCCCCACCGCGCGCGAGATGCGACCCGCCGCGTCGTCGCCCGCGTCGGCGAGGTGCTGCCACGCCCGAACGGGGGCGAGGCCGGCCTGCAGGAGGACCGCGAGCCGAAGGACGGTCTCGGGCACGGCCCGGGCACTCAGCACCGCGGCCACCCGGCCTCCTCGATCGAGAGGCGTCCCGACGGGTCGACGACGGGCCGGCCCACGCCGGCGAGGCGCCTGCCTCCGTCGCTGCGGCGCTCGACGTGCAGCACGAGCCCGATGACGCTGGCGACCTGCCTCGCCACGGCATGGTCGTCGAGGCCCGCCAGCGCCCCGAGCGCCTCCAGCCGGGCTGGGACGTCGTGAAGTCCATTCGCGTGGACCGTGCCGGCGCCGCCGTCGTGCCCGGTGTTCAGCGCCGAGAGGAGCTCGCGCACCTCGTCGCCCCGGCACTCGCCCACCACCAGTCGGTCCGGCCGCATGCGGAGGGCCTCGCGCACGAGCCGAGCGAGACCGATGCCGCCCGCGCCCTCCAGGTTCGCCTGGCGGGCCTCGAGCCGGATGTGGTGGGGGTGGTCGACGGCGAGCTCCGCGACGTCCTCGATGGTGACGATGCGCTCGTGCGGGGGTGCGGCGCTGAGCAGGCTCGCCAGCAGCGTGGTCTTGCCGGCGCCCGCCGCGCCGGTCACCAGGAGGTTCTCGCGGCGGGCGATCGCCGCGGCGAGGCCGGCTCGCGCGTCGTCGTCGAGCATCCCCGACGCGTGCAGGTCGTCGAGGCTGGGACGGTCGAGCCGCGGAACCCGGATCGAGATCGCCGTGCCGTCGGCAGCGAGCGGCGGGAGGACGGCATGGACGCGAACGCCTCCGTCGAGCCGCACGTCCACGGTCGGACTGGCGTCGTCGAGGTGACGGCCGCCGAGACCGATGAGGGCGACCGCGAGGTCGCGCACCTCTTCTTCGTCGGCCTGCCACTCGGGCGCGCGCATCGGTCCCTCGCCGCGGTCGACGAACAGCCCTGCGGATCCGTTCACGAAGATGTCCGTCACATCGGCGGCATCGAGGTACGCCCGCAGCGGCTCGAGCGACGGATGCCTCGGCCTCACCGCCGTGCGGGAGGGAACGCTCGGCTTCCACCGGCCCGCGGCGCCGACCCGGTCGTCGACGACGCCAGCGAAAGGCGCTGCCGCGCCGGCCCCGATGTCGAACGAGGTCGGCTCGCCTGCTCCCGTGTCGCGCGAGCGAGGGAGAGGCCCACGAGGGAGGGCGACGAACGGCTCGGTCATGGCTCGACGCTAGGAGCCAGGCGCCCGCCGGACGCGCTGCGGGCGGAGACCGGTGGAGCGCGCTCGGAGCGCGGCCCCTGGGGAGGAAGGTCACCGGATCGCGCCGGGGAAAACAGGGGCGGCATCCCATGGGGGGAATGGGATGCCGCCGCGCGCGACACCCCGCTTCGGGGGGTGATAGGGGTGCCGCAATGCCAGAATCGATGTTCGGCCGCTGGACAGCATATGCGAGGAAGGGGTCCTCGCAAAACAGTTCATGAGAGCCTTCTCACTCATATATCGGTCGAGGCCAACAATTGCCGGTCACCTACTAACGGGGGTGGTGGCCCATCGGCGCCGGAACTACATTTCTCGACAGACTCGCCGGGGACCCGGCATCCGCAAGCCGCAAAGGAGCGTGCTCAATGAGCAGCCAGATCGACCACCTGCTGAACGAGGACCGGCGATTCGCACCCTCGGACGACTTCGCCGCCGCCGCCGTCGCGACCAGCGAGCTGTACCAGCGTGCGGAAGCCGATCGCGAAGGCTTCTGGGCGGATCAAGCGCGCGACCTGCACTGGCACACGCCGTTCACCCGGGTGCTCGACTGGTCGAACCCGCCCTTCGCCGAGTGGTTCGCCGACGGCGAGATCAACGTCGCGTACAACTGCCTCGACCGGCACGTCGAGGCGGGCAACGGCGACCGGGTCGCGCTGCTGTGGGAGGGCGAGCCGGGCGACGAGCGTCGAGTGACCTATGCCGAGCTCACGGACGAGGTGAAGCGGCTCGCGAACGTGCTCGAGGGTCTCGGCATCGGCCACGGCGACCGCGTCGCGATCTACATGCCGATGATCCCCGAGGCCGTCGCCGCGATGCTCGCCGTCGCACGCATCGGCGCGATCCACTCCGTCGTGTTCGGCGGATTCTCGGCCGACAGCCTGCGCGCCCGCATCGACGACGCCGGCGCGCGGCTGGTCATCACCGCCGACGGCGGCTACCGCAAGGGGAAGGTGTCGCCGCTCAAGCCCGCCGTCGACCTGGCTCTGGCCGATCGCGGGTCCGGCGCCCAGGAGACGGTCGAGCACGTCCTCGTCGTCCGGCGCGGCGGCAACGAGGTCGAATGGAACGAGGAGCGGGACCTGTGGTGGCACGACGTCGTGCCCGAGGCATCCGCCGATCACACGGCGAAGCCGTTCCCCGCCGAGAACCCGCTGTTCATCCTCTACACGTCGGGCACGACGGGAAAGCCGAAAGGCATCCTGCACACCTCCGGCGGCTACCTCACCCAGGCCGCGTTCACGAACCGGGTCGTCCACGACATCCACCCCGAGACCGACGTGTACTGGTGCACGGCCGACATCGGCTGGATCACCGGCCACAGCTACGTCACGTACGGGCCGCTCGCCAACGGCGCCACGCAGGTGATCTACGAGGGCACGCCGGATGCCCCGCACCCGGGGCGCTGGTGGGAGATCGTGCAGAAGTACGGGGTCACGATCCTCTACACCGCGCCGACCGCCATCCGCTCCTTCATGAAGCTCGGCCGCGCCATCCCGAAGCAGTTCGACCTGTCGTCGCTGCGCCTGCTCGGCTCTGTGGGCGAGCCCATCAACCCCGAGGCCTGGATGTGGTACCGCAAGATCATCGGCGGCAAGACGGCCCCGATCGTCGACACGTGGTGGCAGACCGAGACCGGCGCGATCATGATCTCCGCACTTCCGGGAGTGACCGAGACGAAGCCCGGCTCGGCGCAGGTGCCGCTGCCCGGCGTCGCGATCGACGTCGTCGACGAGGACGGCACGCACGTCGGCAACGGCAACGGGGGGCTGCTCGTGGTCACCGAACCCTGGCCGAGCATGCTGCGGGGCATCTGGGGCGACCCGGAGCGGTTCGTCGAGACGTACTGGGAGAAGTTCCGGAAGCAGGGCTACTACTTCGCCGGGGACGGCGCCCGGCTGGACGACGACGGCGACGTGTGGCTGCTCGGCCGCGTCGACGACGTCATGAACGTGTCGGGCCATCGACTGTCGACCACCGAGATCGAGTCGGCCCTCGTCGGCAACGAGGCGGTCGCGGAAGCAGCCGTCGTCGGGGCATCCGACGAGACGACCGGCCAGGCCGTCGTCGCCTTCGTGATCATCAAGCAGTCCTACCTCGATGCGCACTCGGCCGAGGGCCTCGCGCAGACGCTGCGAGGCTGGGTGGGCGAGCAGATCGGCCCGATCGCGCGTCCTCGCGACGTCTACATCGTGGGCGAGCTGCCCAAGACCCGCTCGGGCAAGATCATGCGGCGCCTGCTGCGCGACGTCGCCGAGGGCCGCGAGGTCGGCGACACCACGACGCTCGCCGACACGGCGGTCATGAGCGTCATCTCGGCGCAGGTCAAGTGACAGACGAGCGGATGCCGCGGCCCGGCGGGCGCGGCATCCGCTCGCTCACGCCACGGAGAAGATGACCTCGACCTCGACCGGAGCGTCGAGCGGCAGCACCGGGACGCCCACCGCCGAGCGGGCATGGCGGCCGTCGTCGCCGAAGATCTCGCCGAGCACCTCGCTCGCGCCGTTGATGACGCCGGGCTGACCGGTGAACTCGGGGACGGATGCCACGAACCCGACGACCTTCACGACGCCGGAGAGGCGGTCGACGCCGCCGACGGCCGCAGCGGCCGCGGCGATCGCATTCAGCGCGCACTGGCGCGCGTAGCCCTTCGCGTCGGCGGGTGGGACGAGCCCCTCGCCCTCGCCGACCTTGCCCGTGGCCGGAAGCGCACCCGACACCATCGGGAGCTGCCCCGCCGTGAAGACGAGGTCGCCGTGCGCCTTGGCGGGCACGTAGGCGGCGACCGGGGGGACGACATCGGGAAGAGCGATCCCGAGTTCGGCGAGCTTGTGCGAGACGGTCATCGGCTCAGCCCTCCTGGAACTGCTGGGCGGCCTGGGCCGCGGCATCCAGCCCGGCGTTCGCCTGGCCCCCGCCGCTCGGGCGCTTGAAGTAGGCCACGAGCCCACCTTCGGGGCCGGGCACGACCTGCACGAGCTCCCATCCCTGCTTGCCCCAGTTGTTGAGGATCGCGGCGGTGTTGTGGATCAGAAGGGGCGTGGTGAGATACTCCCACGTCGTCATCGCGGCTCCTCGAGTCGGCGAGCGGAATCGGGCTGGTGAAGGCTGGGAAACGGCCCAGTGGGCGCACGTCCGTCAGGGAATCGCCCAGGTAGTTCCCTTACGATCAACCCTATGCCTGATACCAATCGAACGGCTAGCGGTGTGCTCGGTGGGATCACCGGCCTCGTCGGCCTCAGCGCAGTCGCGGGTGTTCTCGTCGCCGCAACGGTGACCCCCGCCATCGCGCTGTCCGGTGCTGCGGCGACGAGCGCGATCACGATGTTCGACAATCTCCCGAGCGTCCTCGAGATCGACAAGCTCATGCTTCCGAGCAACTTCTACGCGACCGACCCCGAGACTCGCAAGCCGGTGCTGCTCACGAAGTTCCTCGAGCAGGACCGCACCCCGGTGACGTACGACCAGGTGTCCCCCGTCATGTACGACGCCATCCTCTCCAGCGAGGATCCGCGCTACTTCCAGCACGGAGGCGTCGACCTGATCGGCACGACGCGCGCCATCCTCTCCAACGCGCAGGGCGGCGGCGAGACTCAGGGCGGCTCGACGATCAGCCAGCAGTACGTCAAGAACGTCCTCATCCAGAAGTGCGAGCAGAACGCCGAGGCGCACGAGGCGGAGGACGAGAACGGCGAGGTCGTCCAGGTGACGCGCGAGCAGGCCCTCCTCGACTGCTGGGTCGCGGCGACCACGGCCGAGGACGACGAAGGCTACGTGCGCAAGCTCCAGGAGATGCGCTACGCCATCGCCCTCGAGCAGAAGTACTCGAAGGAGGAGATCCTCCTCGGCTACTTCAACATCGCGAACTTCGGCGGCACGACGTACGGGATCGAGTCGGCCGCCCGCTACTACTTCGGCACGACTGCGGCGAAGCTGACGGTCGCCCAGGCGGCCACGCTCGCGGGCATGGTGCAGAACCCGAACAACTTCCGCATCGACAAGACGGCCGGCTCGATCTTCGCCGCCGACGGAACGTCCTTCAACAAAGCCCCCGACGGCGTCATCGACGAAGGCGCCAAGCTGGGGGTGCTCGACAGGCTGGTCGAGTCCGGCGAGATCACCGAGGAACAGCGCCTCGCCGCGGCCGACGGCTACACGTCCACCAAGGTGCGCCAGCTGTATGTGCTGAGCCGCATGCTGGACGACGAGAAGATCACCCACGAGCAGTACGTCGAGGCGGCGGTCTGGCCCATCACGCCGAAGATCACCCCGGCCCGAGTCGGCTGCGCCGCCGCGGGCGCATCGGCGTACTTCTGTCAGTACGTCAAGTACGTCATCCTCAACGACCCCGCGTTCGGCAAGACCGCGGAGGAGCGTCAGCTCACCCTCCAGCGCGGCGGTCTCAACGTCTACACGACGCTCGATGCGCGCATCCAGCAGGCCGCCGTCGACGCCATGGCCGAGTACGCGCCGACCTCCATCGACATGCCCACCGGCCGGACCGTGCCGTCCAAGGGACGTTTCGGCTCCACCTCGGTCAGCGTCGAAGCCACCACCGGCCGCATCCTCGCGATCGCGCAGAACACGAAGTTCAGCGAGGACGCCTCGCTGGCGTCCGACCCCAACTTCTCCTCGCTGGTGTTCGCGGGCGACGAGAAGTTCGGCAAGTCGGGGGGCTTCCCGGCCGGATCGACGTTCAAGCTCTTCACGCTCATCGACTGGCTGGAGAAGGGCCACTCGGTGAACGAGACCCTCAACGGCACGACGCGCGTCTTCAAGAAGATGACCAACTCGTGCGAGGGCGACTGGTACAACGAGGGCAACGTCATCGTCAAGAACTTCGGCGGCCAGGGCGGCATGGTCTCGACGCCGATGCGCTTCACCGCCCAGTCGACGAACACCGGCTTCTTCGCCATGGCCGAGAAGCTCGACCTCTGCGACATCAAGAAGGTCGCGACGCGCATGGGCGTCACGCGCGCCGACGGTCAGGAGGTGTCGATGACCAACCTCAACTCCGTCATCGGCACCAACGCCGTCTCGCCGCTCGCGATGGCGAGCGCGTACGCCACCGTTGCGAACAACGGCATGTACTGCCAGCCCCAGGTGATCGATCGCGTGACCGATTCCGACGGCAACGACCTTCCGCGTCCCGAGCGCACGTGCACGCAGGTGCTGGAGCCCAACGTCGCTGCGACGGCTGCCTACGCGCTGCAGGGAGTCATGAACGGCGGCACAGGCGCGCAGGGCAACCCCTACGACGGCACGCCGCTCATCGGCAAGACGGGCACCCACGAGGAGATCCAGACCTGGCTCGTGGAGTCGAGCACGAAGGTCGCGACCGCAACGTGGGTCGGCAACGCCGACGGCGGCGGCGACGTCTTCAACACCTGGTACAAGGGTCGCAAGCTGTCCAACATCCGGTACGACATCACCAGGGCCGTGCAGGCCCGCGCGGACGCGGCCTACGGTGGAGATCGCTTCGCGGAAGCGGACCGCGAACTCACCAAGTTCGTCCTCACGGATCTGCCGAACGTCGTCGGCAAGTTGGTGGACGAGGCGACGCGACAGCTCCAGGGCGCCGGATTCTCGGTCGTCGTCGGCGCTCCGGTCGACTCCGACCTCGGCGCGAACCTGGTCGCGGCCCAGAGCCCGGGCGCCGGCAAGGTCGCCGGCGGTTCGACCGTCACGATCAGTCCGAGCAACGGCCAGGGACTGAAGGTTCCCGACGTATCCGGGCGCGCGCTCGACAGGGCGATCGCCGAGCTCCGGCAGGCCGGATTCGGCAACGCGCAGCCGGGAGCGTGCACGGCCGATGAGAACGGCGACGGACAGGGCAGAGCCTCGACGACGAACCCCGCGGCGGGAACCGTCGTCAACCGCAACACCACCATCACCGTGAACTACACCGCGCGCGACTGCGGTGGCGGCGGTGGCGGAAACGACGACTAGTGACAGCCGGGTTCACTCGGACCGCCCTCACGACGCTCGGCGTGGTGGGGGCGGTCGGCATGTCGGCCGCTGTGTGGGGTATCGGGATCGAGCGATACCTCTTCACGGTGCGCCATCACGAAGTGCCCATCCTGCCGTCCGGCTCGTCGCCGTTGCGGATTCTCCATCTGTCGGACGCCCACATGGCGCCGTGGCAGCATCGCAAGCAGGAGTGGATCGCCGGGCTCGCTGAGCTCAGGCCTGACCTCGTCGTGAACACGGGCGACAACATGGGACACGCCGACGGTCTCCGCGGTCTGCGGACCGCGTTCGACCCGCTGCGGGGGGTGCCCGGAGTCTTCGTCCACGGGTCGAACGACCACGCTGCGCCGTCGCCGCGTAACCCTTTCAAGTACTTCACGGGACCCTCCAAGGCGAAGAAGGGGCCCTCGTCCGAGCCTCTCGACACCCAGGCGCTCGACGGATACCTCGCGGACGAGCTGGGCTGGGTGGACCTCAACAACACGGTCGGCTCCCTGCTGGCGGGCGGACTGCGCATCGACGCGTTCGGGGTCAGCGACGCCCATCGCAGATGGGACCGTCTCGACGACCTCCCGGACGCGCTCGAGAACCTGCGCGGTGACGACTCCGCCGCCCTCACGATCGGCGTCACGCACGCCCCGTACCGCCGAGTGCTCGACGCCTTCACGGGCCTGGGTGCGGAGGCGATCTTCGCCGGACACACGCATGGCGGCCAGGTGCGCATCCCCGGTTCGCCGTCCGCGCTCGTCGCGAACTGCGACATCCCGCTCCGTCAGGCGCGCGGGCTCAGCGAGTGGACCCGCGGAGGACGGACCGTGCCTCTGAACGTCAGCGCGGGCCTGGGGCATTCGATCTACGCGCCGGTGCGCTTCGCGTGCCGGCCCGAGGCGTCGCTCATCACGCTCACCGCCGTCTCCTGACGCGCCTCCTCCCCAGGCAGGCGGTCGTGGTGCAGATGCACCGGCCGGGCGTCCGGGGCCGAGCGCGCCAGCGGCGTCGCACAGGATCGTGTCGTCCCCACCGAAGGAGCCGACATGGATCTCGCCCCTGCGCGCCACCGCCACGCGAAACGGACAGTGCTGCTCTTCGCGGCGGTGGTCCTGCTCGGGTCCCTGCTGGCGCCGGCCGCGCCTGCGCACGCGGCCGCGCGGGGAACGGGCTTCGGCACCTGGGCGCCCACGTCGGCATACGGCTGGCACGGCTCGATGCTCGTCGGCGGCACTCACACGTACTGCATCCTGCCCGGCGCGCCGGCACCGACCGGCCCGACGACGGACCGAGGCATCCGCACCTCTGTGGCGGGTCTCAGCGCCCCGCAGCTCGCCGGGATCAACCTCCTCGTCACCAAGTACGGCCAGACGGGTGATCCTGTTCAGGCTGCTGCGGTCTCGTGGGCGGTCAAGGCGATCGCCGATTGGGATGCCGCACTCGGAGGCTACGGCTACCGGGGCGACTCCCTCGCCGGCGCGGTCAACTGGACGTTCTCCGCACTTGCGCCCGCGCACAACGCCGAGATCCAGCGCCGCGCGGTCGCCTACTACGACGAGGCGCGTCGCGTCGCCGTCCCCCCGCGCCCGAGCGGGAGCCTCGTCTTCACGACAGACGCCGCCGACCATCGAGCGGGTACCGTCACCGCGCAGACCGCGGCGGCGGGCGCGACCGGCACGCTGGCGCTCACCGGGGCCACCTTCGTCCTGTCGGGGACCTCGACCCTCAGCGGCGCGAAACCCGGTGTGGCGTACGAGATCGAGACTGCCGCCGGTCTCCCCGGTCGAGCGCAGTCCGTGTCCGGCACCGGGAGGTTCACGGTCGGCGTCGCCGCCGCGGTGAGGCATTTCACGACCCCGGGCGGTCAGGACACCGCGGGGCCGGGCGGAGGTGTCGCGTTCGACATCGCGGGGAAGGATGCCGCGCCCCGGGCGGCCGTGTTCGTGCCGGTCATCGCCACGCAGGTTCGGTCCGCGTACGCGAGCGGCGGAGCTTTCGTCGACGATGTGACCGTGGTCGTCGATCGAGGGGAGTGGCCGCGCGATGATCGCGGGAGGTTCCTTCCGCTGACGGCATCGGCCGTCGTCTACCGCACGGAAGATCAGCCGTCCCCCGCGAGCGGCGTGCCCGCGCACGCGGTTGCGGTCGGAGCCCTGCAGCTCACGACGGATCCGGCCGTCGGTCCCGATGCCGCCCACCGCGTGACTTCGGCGTGGACGATGGATGCTCCCGGCTACTACACCGCCGTCTGGACGATACGGGCCGATGCGCAGTCCGACCCGAGCACCCTCCGGCTCCCCGCGGGGTACGAATGGACCGAGCGGTTCGGTGTCGTCGAGCAGGTCACGATGGTGCCCGGCGTCTCGTCCCGCGCCCAGACCACAGTCGAGGCGGGCGGCACGATCAGCGACACCGTGATCATCGCTGCTCCACTGCCGCCAGCAGGGCTCGACGTCTCCTCGGCGCTCTACCGGGCGGCCGCCGGCGTGGCCGCCGCCGACACCTGTGTCGAGGATCGCCTGGTGTGGTCCGCTCCGACCCAACGCGTCACCGTGCCCGGCGAGATCACGGTGACCTCGCCCCCGGTCGACGAGCCCGGCGTCTATTACTGGCAGGAACGCGCGGTCGACGCTGAGGGTGCCCTCGTGCACCTCGGCGTGTGCGGAATCGCCGCGGAGACCTCGACCGTTCTGGACGCCCCTCCCCCGGAGCCGAGCCCGAGCCCCACGCCGACGGCGCCCGCGGTGGCTCCCCCTGCCGAACCACCCGCACCCGAGCAGCCCGGCCCTCCCGCCGCGCCTCCCCTGGCGAAGACAGGGCTTCCCGGTCACGTCGTGCGGACGATCGCCGGTGCGGGGATCGCGCTGCTGACGCTGGGCGCGACACTCCTCAGCGCCCCGCGGAGGCGACGGTTCGAAGCACCCTCCGCGATCGGTTAGACTCGGAGGGTTGCAAAACGGGGTGTGGCGCAGCTTGGTAGCGCGCGTCGTTCGGGACGACGAGGCCGCAGGTTCAAATCCTGTCACCCCGACCACAGAGGCTCCGCCGGAAGGCGGAGCCTCTTCCATAGGATCATCGAGGAGACACCCGAACATGACCGACGGAACCCCACTCCTCGTCGCCTTCGATCTCGACGACACCCTCGCGCCCTCGAAGAGTGCGATCGATCCCCGCATCGCCGACCTCCTGGTCGCTCTCGCTGAGCGGGTCGAAGTCGCCATCATCTCGGGCGGCCAGCTGGCCCAGTTCACCGCACAGGTCGTCGACCGGCTGCCGGATGCCTCGGCCGACGCGCTCTCGCACCTGCACCTGCTGCCGACATGCGGCACGCAGTACTACCGGCTCACACCCGACGGTGTGGTGACGGTCTACGCGCACTCCCTGACCGACGACCAGAAGTCGCGGGCGCTGGCCGCCGTCGAGGGCGAAGCGCGCCGGCTCGGGCTCTGGGAAGCCGAGACCTGGGGCGACATCCTCGAGGATCGCGGGTCGCAGATCACGTTCTCCGCCCTCGGGCAGCGTGCTCCGCTCGCGGCCAAGACCGCGTGGGATCCGACCGGTGAGAAGAAGAACACGCTCCGCGCCGCCGTCGCCGTCCTGATCCCCGACCTCGAGGTCCGCTCCGGCGGATCGACGTCCGTCGACATCACCCACCGGGGCATCGACAAGGCCTACGGCATGCGACAGCTCGCAGAGCAGACGGGCATCTCCCTCGACGACATGCTGTTCGTCGGCGATCGCCTCGACCCCGACGGCAACGACTACCCCGTCCTCGCGATGGGCGTGACGTGCCATGCCGTCGAGGGCTGGGAAGACACGGCCGACTTCCTCGACGCGCTGATCCCGACTCTCCCCGAGCGCGCCGGGCACTGACGACGGGGCCTCACGCCCCGTTCACCTCGATGTTCGGCGGCGCGGGGTTCGCCTTCGCGTTTCGGGCCGCTCCGACCTTCGCTGCTGACGCCTTGGTCGCCCGCGGCGTGCGCGTCGGGGCGGCCGCCGGTGGAGCGAGCGGCATGAGTCGGGTGAGTTGGGTGACGTGGCTGGGTTGGAGTTCGGCGAGGGTGGAGACGCCGAGGAGTTTCATGGTGCGTTCGATCTCGGTGCGGAGGATGGTGATGGTGCGGTCGACGCCCTGGCGGCCGCCGGCCATGAGGCCGTAGAGGTAGGCGCGGCCGATGAGGGTGAACTTGGCGCCGAGGGCGATGGAGGCGACGATGTCGGCGCCGTTCATGATGCCGGTGTCGATCATCACCGTGGCGTCCTTCCCGACCTCGCGGACGACGGTGGGGAGGAGGTGGAACGGGATGGGGGCGCGGTCCAGTTGCCGCCCCCCGTGGTTGGACAGGATGATGCCGTCCACGCCGGCGTCGACGAGCCGGACGGAGTCTTCGACGTTCTGGACGCCCTTGACGACGATCTTCCCCGGCCACAGGTCGCGGATGATGGCGAGGTCGTCGTAGCTGATGGTGGGGTCCATGGCGGCGTTGAGCAGTTCCCCGACGGTGCCGCCGGTGGCCTGCAGCGATGCGAACTCGAGTTTCGGGGTGGTGAGGAAGTCGTACCACCACCACGGGCGCGGGATCGCGTTGACGATGGTGCCCAGGGTGAGCTGCGGGGGGATGGAGAACCCGTTGCGCTTGTCCCGCAGCCGGGCACCGGCGACGGGGGTGTCCACGGTGAACTGCAGCGTGTCGAACCCGGCCGCCGCGGCCCGGCGGGCGAGCTCGTAGGAGATCTCCCGGTCGCGCATCACATACAGCTGGAACCAGTTCCGCCCGCCCGGGTTGGCGGCCCTCACATCCTCGATCGACGTGGTCCCCAGGGTGGACAGGGTGAACGGGATCCCCGCCGCCCCGGCCGCGGACGCCCCCGCGATCTCCCCTTCGGTCTGCATCAGCCGGGTGAACCCGGTCGGCGCGATCCCGAACGGCAACGCGCTCGGACCGCCAAGGATGTCCACCGTCGTGTCCACCTCCGGAGCCGGACGCAGGATCCCGGGATGGAACTCGATGTCCTCGAACGCCTGCCGCGCCCGCGACAGCGACAACTCCCCCTCCGCCGCACCATCGGTGTAATCGAACGCCGCCTTCGGGGTGCGCCGCTTCGCGATCCTCCGCAGATCGGCGATGGTGAGAGCCGACTCGAGCCGGCGCTTGCGACCGTCGAGTTCGGGCTTCTTGAATTTCATGAGCTCGAGCAGCTCGGCGGGGTTGGGAAGCTGTCGCTGGACCATGGGGACCCTCTTCGTATCGTGTGCAAAGTCGCACGTCGCCGAAGCGACGGGCGGAAGTCAGTCGCCGGTGCGGGCGAGCCCCGCTTCGGCGTAGTAGCCGGCGATGTGGGCATGGATGAGCGCACGGGCGCGGTCGCCGTCGCCGTCGTCGACGGCGTCGAGGATGGCGCGGTGCTCCGTTCGCAGGCGAGCGGCCGCGGCATCCCAATCCTCGATTCCCGCGGCACCCGCCTGCACGTACGACTCGATGGCCGTGCGCAGGCCCGCCATCATCGCCGCGATGACGACATTGCCTGACGCCTCGGCGAGGGCCAGGTGGAGCTGTGCGTCGAGCGCCAGGAACTCCGCTGTGCTCAGGTCGCCCCCGTCCATCGCGTCCAGCACGACTCTCGCATCCGCTGTGCGCCGCTGGGGATCCGCCGCGAGCGCATCGACGACCGCGGACTCGAGCACGAGACGCGTACGCACGACGTCGTCGAGCGGGAAGCCCTGCGCGGCGACCTGAAGCCGGAGCAGCGCCGACATCCCGCCGTGCGGTGTGGCGATGATGATCGCTCCCGACGACGGACCCGACCCCGTGCCGGTGCGGATGAGGCCCATCACCTCGAGCACGCGCAGCGCCTCGCGCACGCTCGACCTCCCGACCCCGAGGGTCGAGGCGAGCTCACGCTCGGGGGGCAGGCGGTCGCCGGGTCGGAGCCGGCCGTCGAGCAGGTCGGCCTCGATGCTCTCGAGGACGACTCGCCAGGCGCGGGTCTCGGTCACGTCCACCTCCTATGGTCAGACCACACTAGCGTGTGGTCTGACCATACGCAACCACTACTGTGAGCGCATGGATCCGCTCACCCTCGTCCTCATCGTCGCGGGCGTGACCTGCGCCTTCTGCTGGATCGCATCCCTGATCACCCGGGACACCTCGTGGGTCGACCGCCTCTGGTCGATCGTGCCCGTCGTCTACGTGTGGATCTTCGCCGTCGCGGGCATCGTGGCCGGGGAGGACGCGGTGAGGCTCCTCGTGATGGCGGTCCTGGTCACCGCGTGGGGGGCGCGGCTCACGTTCAACTTCGCCCGGAAGGGCGGCTACAGCGGCATGGAGGACTACCGCTGGGCGATCCTGCGAGCCCGCATGTCACCCGTGCAGTTCCAGCTGTTCAACGTCTTCTTCATCGTCCTGTACCAGAACGCCCTGCTCGTGCTGATCACGCTTCCGGCATACATCGCGTTCCAGCATCCGCTTCCCTTCACCGGATGGGATGCCGCGTTCTCCGCGCTCTTCGCGGCGTTCCTGATCGGAGAGTTCGTGGCCGACCAGCAGCAGTGGGACTTCCACCAGGCGAAGAAGGCGGCCGGCGGCGCACTGGAACCCGGGTTCCTCACGACCGGCATGTTCGCCTACAGCCGGCATCCGAACTTCTTCTTCGAGCAGGCGCAGTGGTGGGCGCTCTACGCGATCGGCGCGACCGCCGCGGTGTCGGGAGGGCTCGGGCTGTGGGGCGGAGCCGTGAACTGGACGATCCTGGGCGCAGCACTGCTGACGATCCTCTTCATCGGATCGACGATCTTCACCGAGTCGATCACGGCGTCGAAGTACCCCGCGTACGCCGACTACAGGCGCACGACGTCGATGCTCGTGCCGCTCCCGCCGCGCAGCCGAAGGCGCGCTCAGGCGCCGGCGTAGCCCTTGGGGTTGTTCGACTGCCAGTTCCAGTAGTCGCGGCACGCCTCTTCGATGGTCAGCGTGGTTCGCCATCCGAGCTTCTCGCCCGCCTTGGACGGGTCGGCATAGCTCGCCGCCACGTCTCCGGGGCGGCGCGGTGCGATCTGACGGGGAATCTCCCGTCCGCTGGCGCGCTCGAACGCGGCGATCAGCTCGAGCACGCTGACAGGCTCTCCCGTCCCGAGGTTGAACACGTCGTAGCCCGGCTCGGCCTGCTCGAGCGCGGCGACATGGCCCGCGGCGAGGTCGGTCACGTGGATGTAGTCGCGCAGGCCGGTGCCGTCCGGAGTGTCGTAGTCGTCGCCGAATACGGAGACGGACGGAAGGGAGCCGATCGCGACGCGTGAGACGAACGGCATGAGGTTGTTCGGAATACCGTGCGGATCCTCGCCGATGAGGCCGGACGGGTGTGCTCCCACCGGGTTGAAGTACCGCAGGCTCACCGCACGAAGCTCGGGGTCGGCGGCTGCCGCGTCGGAGAGGATCTCCTCGATGATGCGCTTCGTCTTGCCGTACGGGTTCGCCAGGTCGATCCCCGTCGGCGACTGCTCGGTCAGCGGAAGCTCATCGGGAGTGCCGTACACGGTGGCCGAGCTGGAGAAGACGAGGGTGCGGATGCCCTCCGACGCCATGACCTTCAGGAGGGTGATCGTCGTCCCGAGGTTCACGTCGTAGTAGCGGACCGGTTCGGCCATCGACTCGCCGACCGCCTTGAGCCCGGCGAGATGCACGACCGCGTGGACCGGAGCATGCTCGCGCACGAACTCGCGGAGCGCGCTCTCGTCGCGAAGATCGGCTGCGAGCGTGGGGACGGCGCCGCCGGTGAGCCGCTCGATGCGACGCACCGCTTCCGGGCTCGTGCCGGACATGTCATCGGCGATGAGGACCTCGTGCCCGGCTTCGACGAGCGCGATCGCGGTGTGCGCACCGATGTACCCGGCGCCGCCGGTGAGGAGAACTCGCATGGCTCCAGCCTACGACGTGCAGCAGATCGGCCCCGGCCGGGTCAGCTGCCCGCGATGCGACCGCCGGACTCGCGCAGATAGCACTCGGCGCACATCGACTCGTAGGTGACCCGGTCTGCCGACAGCTCGTCGATGGCCACCTGGTCGCCGTCGAAGACGAACCGGCCGCCGACGAGGCGGGCGTTGAACAGTGCCTTGCGTCCGCAGCGGCAGATCGTCTTGAGCTCCTCGAGGCTGTGCGCGAGCTCGAGCAGGCGCCGCGAGCCGGGGAACGCCTGGGTCTGGAAGTCGGTGCGGATGCCGTATGCCAGTACGGGAACGCCGTCGAGGACCACGATCCGCAGCAGATCGTCCACCTGATCGCGAGTGAGGAACTGCGCCTCGTCGATGAGCAGACACGCGACGTCGACCGGATGTTCCTCGGCCTCGGGGACCAGCGTCTGAGCGGCATCCTGCTGCACGCGCCACCGGTGCTCCGCGAACAGCGCGCGCAGGTCGGCGTCGGGGGCGATCAGGAAGTCGACAGTCCGTTTCACGCCCAGGCGACTGTCGATCTGGTCGGCGCCCTTGGTGTCGATCTCGGGCTTCGCGAGGAGCACATGCTGCCCGCGCTCCTCGTAGTTGTAGGCAGCCTGCAGCAGAGACGTCGACTTTCCGGAGTTCATCGCGCCGTAGCGGAAGTACAGTTTTGCCACCCGGCGAGTCTACGGAGTCGCCGGCCTCCGAACCGGCCGCCTCCCTGTGCGCCACGTGGGACGCCCCCAGACCCGCATGCCCCCACATTAGGAGGCCGTCCGACTACGCCGTGAGTGCGAGCGTCTCGGCGGTCTCGCTGAGGACCTCGTCTGCGACCTCGGGACGCGAGTTCAGCGTCTCGCCGTAGCTCGGGATGAGGGTGCGCAGCCGGGGCTCCCACTCGTCGATGCGGTCGGGGAAGCACGTCTTGAGCAGGCCGAGCATGATCGAGACAGCCGTCGACGCGCCCGGCGACGCGCCGAGCAGCCCGGCGATGGAACCGTCGGCGCCGGTGACGACCTCGGTGCCGAACTGGAGGATGCCGCCCTTCTCGGGGTCCTTCTTCATCACCTGCGCGCGCTGGCCCGCCTGGATCAGCTCCCAGTCGTCGTCCTTCGCCGTCGGCATGAACGTGCGGAGGCTGTCGACCTTCTTGGCGTGGTTCTTCAGCAGCTCGCCGACGAGGTACGTGATGAGCGAAGGGTTGTCCCACGCGACCTTGAGCATCGGGCCGAGGTTGCCAGGACGCACCTGGCCGACGATGTCGAACAGCGAGCCGGACTTGAGGAACTTCGGGCTGAACGTCGCGAACGGCCCGAAGAGGAGGGATGCCTCGCCGTCGACGACCCGGGTGTCGAGGTGCGGCACCGACATCGGCGGTGCGCCGACCGACGCCTGCGAGTACACCTTGGCCTTGTGCTGGGCCACCACAGCGGGGTTCGACGTCTTGAGGAACTGGCCCCCGATGGGGAACACGCCGTAGCCCGAGATCTCGGGGATGCCGGAGCGCTGCAGGAGCTTGAGCGCCCAGCCGCCGGCGCCGACGAAGACGAACTTCGCACGGATCTCCCCGGGCGTCCGGCCGATCGAGCGGCGGTACTTCACCCGCCACGAGCCGTCGGCGAGCCGCTTGAGCCGGCGCACCTCGGTGTTCGTGCGCACGTCCGCGCCGTTCTCGGCGAGGTGGGCGAACAGCTGACGCGTGAGCGCGCCGAAGTCGACGTCGGTGCCGGCCGGCACGCGGGTCGCCGCGAACGGCTCGCCCTTGCGGCGCTTCTGCATGAGCAGCGGCGCCCACTGGTGGATGACCCGGGAGTCCTCGCTGTACTCGATGCCGGCGAACAGCGGCTCGTCCTTGAGCGCCTCGTAGCGCTTCTTGAGGTAGGCGACGTCCTTGTCGCCGCGCACGAAGGTCATGTGCGGGGCGGAGTTGATGAACGTGGACGGGGCATCGAGGACGCCCTGGTCGACGAGGGTCGACCAGAACTGGCGGCTCTGCTGGAACTGCTCGTTGATCGAGATCGCCTTCGCGGGGTCGACCGTGCCGTCCTTGCCCTCGGGCATGTAGTTGAGCTCGCAGAGGGCGGCGTGACCCGTGCCGGCGTTGTTCCACGCGTTGGAGCTCTCGAGCGCGACGTCGGAGAGCCGCTCGAACACGGCGATCTTCCACGTCGGCTGCAGTTCCTGCAGGAGGGTGCCGAGCGTCGCGCTCATGATCCCGCCGCCGATCAGCAGGACGTCGACGGTGCCCTCGGGCATCTCGCTGTCGTCGGGGTGGGGCAGGGCATCGGGCGTTTCGGTCACCCGACGATTCTAGTTCGCGACGAAAGGACCACCGACCGTGGGCTGATTCTCAGCGCGAAAGAACGCCGTTTCTTGCACGGCGATCAAGCGAGCGGATGCCGCGCTCAGGCGTTGGCGCCGAGCGACGCCGCCACGACCTCGGCGATCTGCACGGCGTTGAGCGCGGCTCCCTTGCGCAGGTTGTCGTTCGAGATGAAGAGCACGAGCCCCTTGCCCTCGGGCGCCGACTGGTCGGCGCGGATGCGACCCACGTAGCTCGGGTCGTTGCCGGCCGCCTGCAGAGGCGTCGGAACCTCCTCGAGCGCGACTCCGGGTGCCGACGCGAGGATCTCGCGAGCGCGCTCCGGCGTGATGTCGCGGGCGAACTCGGCGTGGATGCTGAGCGAGTGGCCGGTGAACACCGGAACGCGCACGCACGTGCCGGCCACGCGGAGGTCGGGGAGCTCGAGGATCTTGCGGCTCTCGTTGCGGAGCTTCTTCTCCTCGTCCGTCTCGTTGAGGCCGTCGTCGACGAGGTTCCCCGCGAGCGGGATGACGTCGAACGCGATGGGCGCCACGTACTTCTCGGGCTGCGGGAAATCGACCGCCGCGCCGTCGTGCACGAGGTCGAGCGTGTTGCCCTGCGCGAGCACGCCCTCGACCTGGCCGAGGAGCTCCTGCGCGCCCGCCAGGCCCGAGCCGCTGACGGCCTGGTAGGTCGACACGATCAGACGCTCGAGGCCGGCTTCGGCGTCGAGCACCTTCAGCACGGGCATGGCGGCCATCGTCGTGCAGTTCGGATTGGCGACGATGCCCTTCTTCGCCTCGGCGATGGCGTGGGGGTTGACCTCGCTGACGACGAGGGGCACCTCGGGGTCCATGCGCCAGGCGCTCGAGTTGTCGATGACGAGCGCCCCGGCCTCGGCGAATCGCGGGGCGTGCGCGCGGCTGCCGGTCGCACCGGCGGAGAAGAGCGCGACGTCGATGCCGGACGGGTCTGCGGTGGCGACGTCTTCGATGATCACCGTCTCGCCCTTGAACTCCACCGCGGTGCCGGCGGAGCGCGCGGTCGCGAACAGCCGCAGCTCGCGGATGGGGAAGTCGCGCTCGACGAGGATCTCGCGCATGACCGTGCCGACCTGGCCGGTGGCGCCGACGACGGCGACGGAGAGTCCTGAATCGGAGATGCGGGTCATGAGGATCCTTGATGCGAAAGAGGTCGCGCAGACGCCATCGGAGCGCGGGATTTGTGCGATTCTACCGGCCCGTCTTCGCGGCCTCGCCCGTGTTACCCCGCGCTGACTGCCGCCCACCGCACGATTCGTGCCAACTCGCTCGCCCGCGCGTCGACGAGGTCAGGCGTGCTCGAGCCCGGCGCGGGTGGATGCTGTCGCGGTCAGCGGCCGGAGCCGGCATAGACGACGGCGTCGCCGTCGCCGTCGAGCCCGTACGCCGTGTGAACGACGCGGGCGGCCTCGGCGAGGTCGTCACCGCGCACGACGACGGAGATGCGGATCTCGGACGTCGAGATCATCTCGATGTTGATGCCCGAGACGCTCAGCGCCTCGAACAGCGTGGCGGAGACGCCCGAGTGCGTGCGCATCCCCGCACCGACGACCGAGAGCTTGCCGATCTGGTCGTCGTGCACGAGGCCCGCGAACCCGATCTCGGCCTGATCCCCGGCGAGCGCCTTGAGCGCGGTCGCGGCGTCGGTCTTGGGAAGCGTGAACGAGATGTCGGTGCGCCCCGTCGTCGCAGCCGACACGTTCTGGACGATCATGTCGACGTTGGCGCCGGACTTGGCGACGACTTTGAAGATCTCGGCGGCCTTGCCCGGAACGTCGGGGACGCCGGTGACGGTGATCTTGGCCTGGCCGAGGTCGGTGGCGACCCCCGCGACGATCGGCTCTTCCATCTCTTCTCCCTTTTCGCCGTCGGGGAGCGTCATCCCCGGGCCGAGCACATAGGTTCCGACGCTCGAACTGAACGTCGAGCGCGCGTGGATCAGCACGCCGTGCCGCCGCGCGTACTCGACCGCGCGGATGTAGAGCACCTTGGCGCCGTTCGCGGCGAGTTCGAGCATCTCTTCCGCGGAGACGACGCCGAGCTTGCGCGCCTTGGGCACGACTCGCGGGTCGGCCGTGAAGATGCCGTCGACGTCGCTGTAGATCTCGCAGACGTCGGCCTCGAGCGCGGCGGCGAGCGCGACGGCGGTCGTGTCGGAGCCGCCCCTGCCGAGCGTGGTGATGTCACGGGTGTCGCGGTTGAATCCTTGGAACCCCGCGACGATGACGATCGCACCTTCGTCGAGTGCCTCGCGCAGGCGGATGGGGGTGACGTCGACGATGCGAGCCGATCCGTGGTCGGCCGTCGTGATCATGCCCGCTTGCGAGCCGGTGAACGACCGCGCCTCGAAGCCCATCGAGTGGATCGCCATCGCGAGGAGAGCCATCGAGATCCGCTCGCCGCTGGACAGCAGCATGTCGAGCTCGCGCGGCGCCGGGATCGGGGCGACCTGTGCGGCGAGATCGAGCAGCTCGTCGGTGGTGTCGCCCATCGCGCTCACGGCCACGACGACGTCGTGCCCGGCGCGGCGGGCGTCGACGATGCGCTTGGCGACCCGTTTGATGCTCTCCGCATCCGCGACGGACGACCCGCCGTACTTCTGGACGATCAGCGCCACGTGAACTCCCGGGAATGCCGTCGAGCGGCATGAAGCCTGACGAGCGCGATCGGATGCCGCACCCGAATGTCCATCTTACGGACGGCCCGATCGCTCCTCGGCCATGTGTCGGGCCGGACGTCAGCCGGGGGCGACCGGTGGGAGGTCGGGCGCGCGCTCGGATTCGGCTTCGACGTCGCGGGTGCGGATCGTTCCGCCGGTGGCGGCCAGCCAGCAGCCGAGGATCACGAGCGGGAACCCGATCAGCAGGCCGAGGGTGAGGTGCTCACCCAGGATGATCGTGCCCAGGATGATGGCGACCACGGGGTTGACATAGGTGAACAGCGGCGCGCGCACCGGCCCGACGCGCGCGATGAGCGCGAAGAACACGATGAACGCGACGGCCGTGCAGACGACGCCGAGTGCGATGAGCGCGAGGGTCGCGTCGAGAGTGGGCACCTGGTGCTGGGTCAGCAGGCCGATCGGCAGATAGAAGATGCCGACGGCGAACAGCGAGAGGGTGATCGTGCCGAGCGCCGGGACGTCTTTGAGCTTGTGCGCCACGATGAACGGTGCGATCGCGTACAGGACGGCGACGAGCAGCACCTCCCCCACGGCGATGAGGCCGCCACCGCCCTCGATCGCAAGGCCCGGGCCTGCGACGATGACGGCGACGCCGGCGAAGCCGATGACGAGCCCGCCGGCGCGTGCCGGCCGGAGGACGGAACGATCGCCGCCGCCGAACGCGATCAGAGCGGCGAACAGCGGCACCGTGGCGACGAGCAGCCCCGTGAGGCCCGACGGGAGGGTCTGCTCGGCGTGCCCGAGGAGAAGGAACGGCCCGGCCATCTCGATGGCGCCGAAGGCGAGCACCCAGCCGATCTTGGAGAACGCCGCTCGCAGCGCCTTCTGCCGGAGCGCGAACGGCAGCAGGAGCACGGCACCGATGAGCGTGCGCCCCGCGACGACGGCGGCCGGCGAGTACGAGTCGACCGCCACCTTGATGAAGAGGTAGGGGATGCCCCACACGAGCGCCATGATCGCGAAGAGGACCCAGGCACGGGTGTCGAACCGCTGGACGGCGTTCATGGCGTTACCCACATCGGATCAGAATGGACGGCGAGGACCGGCGGCGCGACGCGCACGACTGCCAATGTAGGGCAGAGGTCAGACAGAGCGGCGGCCCTCGAAGGCACGCCCGAGGGTGACCTCGTCGGCGTACTCGAGGTCGCCGCCCACCGGGAGCCCGGATGCCAGGCGCGTCACGGAGATCTCGAGCGTGTGCAGCAGCCGACTGAGGTACGTGGCCGTCGCCTCGCCCTCGAGGTTGGGGTTGGTGGCGAGGATGACCTCCTGGACCGTGCCGTCGGCCAGTCGCTGCATGAGCTGCGTGATCCGCAGATCGTCCGGGCCGATGCCGGCGATGGGACTGATGGCCCCGCCGAGCACGTGGTAGAGCCCGCGGAACTCGCGCGTGCGCTCGATCGCGGCGACATCCTTCGCGTCCTCCACGACGCAGATGAGCGAGACGTTCCGGCGCGGGTCTCGGCAGATCGAGCAGCGATCCTGTTCCGAGACGTTCCCGCACACTTCGCAGAACCGCACCTTGTCGCGCACCTCGGCGAGGAGCTGGGCAAGATGCGAGACGTCGAAGTTCGGGGTCTGCAGGATGTGGAACGCGATGCGCTGGGCGGACTTCGGGCCGATCCCGGGAAGGCGGCCGAACTCGTCGATGAGGTCTTGGACGATGCCGTCGTACATGGGCTAGCTGAACCTCGTCGGCGGCTCGTAGGGCTCTTCGCGCACGAACGTCGCCCCGAGCATCTGGCGCACCACCGCTTCGCCATAGCGCTGCACGCCGTCGTTGCGCATCGTGGTCACGGGCGGGAGCGGAGGGGCGACGACGGGTGGCACGGGCAGGTCGGCCGAGGCATCCGGGACATCGTCGTCGTCGTCGCGCTCGATCGACGGCTCGACCTCGGCGGGACGGAGCACCTCGCCCTCGCGCGCCGGGGCGAGCGTCGCGATGCGCGCGCGCGCGGCCGCGTCTTCGGGCTCGTCGTCGACGGCGAACTGGCCGGCGGTCGACAGCGCGGCAGGGCCGGGGTCGGGCGGCGGCGCGTCGGCGTCGGTCGGGATCGGGGCCACGGCCCACTCGGTGACCGGTGCCGCCGCGGCCGGAGCGGCCGCGCGCGCGGGAGCCGGACGTGACGCCGAAGGTGCGCCGGGAGCGGAGCCGGCGGGTGCGGACGGACCCTGCGCGGAGCCGCCGGACGCCGATCCGCCCGGTGCCGACCCGCCCGGCCCGCTGCCTTCGTGCTTCGCGAGGTACTTCACGCGGAGGCCGAGCACGGCGAGGATCGCCTGGCGGAGGTCTTCGCTCGGCCCGCCGCCCGCGGCGCGCTGCTTGAACTTCGCGACGTCCGCCTGGCTGGCGAACGTCAGGGTGAGGACGTCGTCGTCGAGCGCAGCGACCTCGGCGTTCGAGGCGAGCAGCCACGATGTGCGGCTGATGTCTTCGAGTCGTCCGAGCACCTCGGGCCATGCCGCGCGCATGCGCTCTGTCGTGATCGGGCCGGTCGGCGCCGGAGCGGCAGCCGCCGGCGGAGCCGTGACGGTCTCGGTTCCTCGCGCCGACGTGGCGACGGTGGGCTCATCGGCCGAAGCCGCGATGTCGGGTCGCGCGGACGCGGCGGAGTCGTTCCCGTCGGCAACCGCGGAGACAGCCGCCGGCGCCGAAGGTGCTGCTCCACGAGCCGACGGCGCACTCGCCGACGGGGACGCAGCAGCCGGCGCAGGAGCCGGCGCGGCCGCAGCGGGAGCAGCTGCCGGCGCTGCAGCAGAAGCCGGCGCGGCTGCGGCGGGGCCAGCGGTGGCACCGCCGACGGCACGTGTCTCGGCCGCGGGCGCGGGGGCCGCGGCATCCGCTCCCCGGGCCAGCACCCGGGCGACCATGAGCTCGAGCTGAAGGCGGGGCGATGTCGCGCCCGTCATGTCGTCGAGCGTCGCGATGACGAGATCGGCGGTGCGCGAGAGACGCACGGTGCCGAAGGCGTCGGCCTGGCTCTTCATGCGCGCCAGGTCTTCCGCAGAGACGCCACGGAGCACGGCGGCCGCGCCCTGCCCGGTGGCGGCGACGACGATGAGGTCGCGCAGCCGCTCGAGCAGGTCGTCGACGAAGCGCCGCGGGTCTTGGCCTGTCTGCACGACGCGGTCGACCGCCGAGAATGCGGCCTGCGCGTCGCCTGCCGCGAACGCGTCGACGACCTCGTCGAGCAGCTCGGCGTGGGTGTAGCCGAGCAGAGCGACGGCCCGCTCGTAGCGCACCTTGCCCTCTTCGGACCCGGCGATCAGCTGGTCGAGCAGCGACAGCGTGTCGCGCGGCGAGCCGCCGCCGGCGCGGACCACGAGCGGCAGGACGCCCGCCTCGACCTCGACGCCCTCCTGCCCGCACAGCTCCTCGACGTACGAGAGCATCGCCCCCGGCGGCACGAGCCGGAAGGGGTAGTGGTGGGTGCGCGAGCGGATCGTGCCGATGACCTTCTCGGGCTCGGTCGTCGCGAAGATGAACTTGACGTGGTCGGGGGGCTCTTCGACGAGCTTGAGCAGGGCGTTGAATCCCTGCGGCGTCACCATGTGCGCCTCGTCGAGGATGAAGATCTTGAAACGGTCGCGCGCCGGGGCGAACACCGCCCGCTCGCGCAGGTCGCGGGCGTCGTCGACGCCGTTGTGCGAGGCCGCGTCGATCTCGACGACGTCGAGCGAGCCGCCGCCGCCGCGCCCGAGCTCGACGCAGCTGTCGCACGTGCCGCACGGGGTGTCGGTGGGACCCGCGGCGCAGTTCAGGCACCGCGCCAGGATGCGCGCCGACGTCGTCTTGCCGCAGCCGCGCGGACCCGAGAAGAGATAGGCGTGCCCGACGCGATCACCGCGCAGCGCGGTCATGAGCGGCTCGGTGACCTGCGACTGGCCGATCATCTCGCCGAACGACTCGGGTCGGTAGCGGCGATAGAGGGCTGTGGTCACTCCGACAGCCTAAGCCGTGAGTCCGACATGGCGGAGGTCACGCATCTGCGCCGTGCTCGACGTCCGCCGCGCCCACGATGATCGGGATCGACGACGTCACCGTCGGCACGGACGCCGAGAGGTACGAGCCGTCCTCGCGCTGCACCTCGGTGAGTTCGCCGAGCGTCGGCCTGCCGGGGATGAGCGGACCCTGCCCGTCGAGCGGGACGGCGACCTCTTCGCCCGCCCCGACGACGTGGCCGACGCCGCGCACGCTGAAGCCGACGGGATCTCCGTCGGATGCCGCCACGCGCAGCTCGTCGCGCGTGATCGTGATCTCGAGCCGCGTGCCGTGCCAGTGCAGGACGAACGACAACTCGGGCCAGTCGGCGGGAAGGCGCGGGTCGAACGACAGCTCGCCGAAGTGGTCGCGCATGCCGCCGAAGCCGGAGACGAGCGCCGTCCACACTCCGCCGGCCGACGCGACGTGCACGCCGTCGGACGCGTTGTGGTGGAGGTCGGCGAGGTCGACGAAGATCGACTGCCGGAAGTACTCCAGAGCCAGGTCCTGGTAGCCGACCTCGGCGGCGAGGATGGCCTGCACGACCGCCGACAGCGTCGAGTCGCCCGTGGTCAGCGGGTCGTAGTACTCGAAGTCGGCGAGCTTGTCCTCGTCGGAGAAGTGGTTGCCCTGCAGGAACAGCGCGAGGACGACGTCGGCCTGCTTGAGCACCTGGTACCGGTAGATGACCAGCGGGTGGAAGTGCAGCAGCAGCGGCCGCTTGTCGGCGGGGGTGTTCTCGAGGTCCCAGATCTCGCGCTCGAGGAACACGTGATCCTGCGGGTGGATCCCGAGCGCCGGGCTGAACGGGATGTGCATCGCCTCGGCCGCGCGCTCCCAGCCCTCCGGCTCGGCGGGGTCGAGGCCGAGGCGGTCGACCATGCGGCGGTAGACGTCGCCGTCGAGCTCGGCCATCTCGCGGATCGTGCGCGCGGCGAACCGCAGGTTGAACCGGGCCATGACGTTCGTGAACAGGTTGTCGTTGACGACGGTCGTGTACTCGTCGGGCCCGGTGACGCCGTGGATGTGGAACGACTCCTCGCCCGCCCCGTCGACCGTGCGCCAGAAGCCCAGGGTCGCCCACAGGCGGGCCGTCTCGACGGCGATGTCGACGCCCTCGCGGTGCAGGAACTCGGTGTCGCCTGTCGCGCGGATGTACTTCGCGAGCGCGAAGGAGACGTCGGCGTTGATGTGGTACTGCGCGGTGCCGGCGGCGTAGTAGGCGGACGCCTCCTCGCCGTTGATCGTGCGCCACGGGAAGAGCGCACCGTGCTCGTTGAGCTGGAAGGCGCGCTTGCGGGCGGCGGGGAGCATCAGGTACCGCATGCGCAGCGCGTTGCGCGCCCACAGCGGCGTCGTGTACGCCAGGAACGGCAGCACGTAGATCTCGGTGTCCCAGAAGTAGTGGCCCGAGTATCCCGACCCGGTCATGCCCTTGGCGGGGACACCCTGCCCGTCCGCGCGGGCGGACGCCTGGGCGAGCTGGAACAGACACCACCGGGTCGCCTGCTGCAGGTCGTCGTGCCCGCCGATCCGCACGTCCGAGCGACTCCAGAAGCCGTCGAGCCACTCGCGCTGCTGCGCGTACACGGCGTCGACGCCGACGTTCAGTGCCCGGTCGAGGCTGCGACGGCAGCGGTCGACCAGCTCGCGCGCCGGCACACCGCGCGACGTGTGGTAGCTGACGAGCTTGGTCACGCGCACCGGCACGCCGGCCTTCGCCTGCACGCGGAACACGTTCTTCGCGATATCGGGCTCGATCAGCGTGCGCGCCGAGTACGGGTTGTCCGTCTCGACCACATGGTCGGCGACGACGGCGAGCGTCATGCCCGACTCGGTCACGCGGTAGGACAGGGCCGAGCGCAGGCCGTCCTGCCAGTACTCCTGGGGCTGCAGCACCCGCTCGTGGATGCGCTCCGCCTTGCGGGGATCGAATCCGGCCTTCTTCGGCGCGGTGGGCGTGCCGCCGTAGACGTCCTCGCCGTCCTGCCTGTTGATGATCTGGCAGCTGACGGTGACCGGGGCGTCGGCGTTGAGCACGGTGACGTCGACCGTCATCACGGCCAGGTGCTTCTCCTCGAACGAGACCAGGCGCTGGAAGTCGATGCGGACGTCCTTGCCCGACGGCGTGGTCCACAGCACGTGGCGCCGCAGCACGCCGTCGCGCATGTCGAGCACGCGCTCGTACTCGCGGACGTCGGCGACGTCGAGCGACAGGGGCTCGTCGTCGACGTACACGCGCATGACCTTCGCGTCGGGCGCGTTGATGATCGTCTGCCCGACCTCGGCGAACCCGTACGCCTGCTCGGCGTGGCGGATCGGGAACGTCTCGTGGAAGCCGTTGATGAACGTGCCGTGCTCGTGGGAGTGGCGCCCCTCAGGGTGGTTGCCGCGCATGCCGAGGTAGCCGTTGCCCACGGCGAAGAGGGTCTCGGTGACCCCGCTGTCCTCGAGGTCGAACTGCGTCTCGACGAGCCGCCAGGGGTCGACGGGGAAGCGGTCGCGATCCATCATGCGGTGAACTCCTCGAGATCGGTGACGACGACGTGCGCGCCGGCGTCGGTGAGCGCCTGCGCACCCGCTCCCCGGTCGACGCCCACGACGAGGCCGAACCCTCCGGCGGCGGCCGACTCGACGCCGCTGATCGCGTCCTCGACGGCGGCGCTGCGCGCCGGGTCGACGTCGAGCATGCGGGCGGCCTCGACGAACACGTCGGGCGCGGGCTTGGACGCCAGGTGGTCGCGCTCGGCGATGACGCCGTCCATCACGACGGCGAACCGGTCGCGGATGCCCGCGACGGCGAGCACCTCCTCCGCGTTCTTCGAGCTGGAGACCACGGCGACCGTCGTGCCCGCCGCGCCGAGCCGGTCGAGCAGCGCCAGCGAGCCGGGGTACGGGGCGATCCCGTCCCGCCGCAGCACCCGCTCGAAGACGACGTTCTTCCGGTTCCCGATGCCGCACACGGTGTCGGCCTCGACCGGGTCGGACGGATCACCCCACGGCACCTCGACGTCGCGCGAGCGCAGCAGCGCCGCCACGCCGTCGTACCGCTTCTTTCCGTCGAGGTGGTCGAAGTAGTCGCGCTCGGTGTAGGGCGGGGTGATGTCCCACGCCGCGAACAGCTCTTCGAACATCGTCTGCCAGGCGTGCATGTGCACTTCGGCGGTGGGCGTGAGGACGCCGTCCAGATCGAACAGCACGGCGTCGTAGGCGGTCAGGTCGGGCAGCGTGTGCATGGCCATCGCTTAAGGGTATCGAGGGCGGGCTACGAGTGTGCGACGCTCAGGGTCTGTCGGGCGATCTCGAGCTCCTCGTCGGTCGGCACGACGAGGACGGTGACGGCGGAGGCATCCGGCGAGATGATCCGGATGCCGCGCCCCGGCGCGAGATTGCGCTGATGATCGATCTCGATCCCGGCGAACCCGAGGGTCTCGAGCGTCGCCGCGCGCACCACCGGGGCGTTCTCGCCGACGCCGGCGGTGAACGAGATGACGTCCACGCCGCCGAGCTGGGCGAGGTACGCCCCGGCGTAAGCGCGCAGCCGGTGCACGTACACCTCGTAGGCCAGCAGCGCCCGCTCGTCGCCGTTCTCGATCGCCGCGCCGATGTCGCGGAGGTCGGAGGATCCGGCGAGTCCGACCATGCCGCTCCGCTTGTTGAGGAGTGTGTCGAGGTCGTCGATCGACATGCCCTCCCGGCGGGCGAGGTGGAAGAGGACAGCCGGGTCGATGTCGCCCGACCGCGTGCCCATCACGAGGCCTTCGAGCGGGGTGAACCCCATCGAGGTCTCGACGGAGCGCCCGCCGTCGATCGCCGTGACCGAGGCTCCGTTGCCCAGGTGGAACACGACCTGCCGGAGCTCCGCGAGCGGGCGGCCGATGAACGCGGCGGCCGCTTCGCTGACGAACTTGTGCGACGTGCCGTGGAAGCCGTAGCGACGGATGCGGTGGGATGCCGCGAGCTCGGCGTCGATGGCGTACGTGTACGCGCGGGGCTCGAGCGTCTGATGGAACGCCGTGTCGAACACCGCCACGTGGGGGACGTCGGGGAAGGCCTTCCTCGCGGCGACGATGCCCGCGAGGTTGGCGGGGTTGTGCAGCGGCGCGAGCACCGCGAGCTCGTCGATGTTGATCTCGACGAGCGGCGTGATGACGGTGGGCTCGAAGAACCGGGCGCCCCCGTGCACCACCCGGTGCCCGACGGCGACCGGCGGCCGCTCGGACAGCGCGGGACCGTCCGAGGCGAAGGCGTCGAGCATGACCTGGAACCCCGCCGTGTGGTCGGGGATCGGCAGCTCGCGCGTGTGCGTCGCGTTGAGCATCGTGGGCGCCGGGCCGTCGGACGGCGGCGCGACGACGGTGTGGGTCGCGCGACCGGATGCCTCGCCGATGCGCTCGACGAGACCCGAGGCGAGCGTCGACTCGGTGTGCATGTCGATCAGCTGGTACTTGAACGACGAGGAGCCGCTGTTCACGACGAGCACGACGCTCATGCGGCGCCCTCCCCCTGCGCCTGGATCGCCGTGATCGCGATCGTGTTGACGATGTCGTCGACGAGCGCGCCGCGCGACAGGTCGTTGATGGGCTTGTTGAGACCCTGCAGCACCGGGCCGATCGCGACGGCGCCGGCCGACCGCTGCACGGCCTTGTAGGTGTTGTTGCCGGTGTTCAGGTCGGGGAAGACGAACACCGTCGCGCGCCCGGCCACGGCCGATCCCGGCATCTTCGCCGCGGCGACGGCCGCGTCTGCGGCGGCGTCGTACTGGATGGGCCCCTCGACGCGCAGCTCGGGCGCCCGCGAGCGGACCAGGGCCGTGGCATCCCTCACCTTCTCGACCTCGGCGCCGGAGCCGGACTCGCCCGTCGAGTACGACAGCATCGCGATGCGCGGGTCGATGCCGAACTGCGACGCCGTCGCGGCGGACGAGATCGCGATGTCGGCCAGCTGCTCGGACGTCGGGTCGGGGATGACGGCGCAGTCGCCGTAGACGAGGACACGGTCGGCGAGCGCCATGAGGAAGACGCTCGACACGACCGAGACGCCCGGCTTCGTCTTGATGATCTCGAACGCGGGCCTGATGGTGTGCGCCGTGGTGTGGGCCGCTCCCGAGACCATGCCGTCGGCGAGCCCGAGGTGCACCATGAGCGTGCCGAAGTACGAGACGTCGGTGACGGTGTCGGATGCCTGCGCCAGCGTCACGCCCTTATGGGCGCGCAGCCGCGCGTACTCTTCGGCGAACCTGCGGACGTGCACCGCGTCGAAGGGCGAGAGCACCTCGGCCGCCTGCAGGTCGATGCCCAGCTCGATGGCGCGGGCGCGCACCTCGAACGGCTCGCCCAGGATCGTGAGATCGGCGATGCCGCGCTTGAGGACGGTGGCCGCGGCACGGAGCACGCGGTCGTCGTCGCCCTCGGGCAGCACGATGCGCTTGCGCTCGGCGCGGGCGCGCTCGATGAGCTGGAACTCGAACATCAGCGGGGTCACGACCGTGGCCCGCGCGACGCCGAACGCGACAAGCAGCTCGTCGGTGTCGACGCTCTGCTCGAACAGCGCCAGCGCGGTGTCGTAGCGGCGCTGCGAGTCGGCCGCGAGCCGCCCCCGCGTGCTCATGATGCGCGCCGTGGTCTCGTAGGTGCCGAGGTCGGTCGTCACGATCGGGACGTTGGAGCCCAGTCCGTCGAGCAGCCGGGTCACGGGCTCGGGCAGCTCGAACCCGCCGTTGAGCACGATGCCCGATATCGACGGGAACGTCCCGGACGCGTTGGCGAGCAGCGCCGCGAGCAGCACCTCCGACCGGTCGGCGGGGATCACCACGACGGCGCCCTCGAGGAGCCGCGGCAGCACGTTGACCATCGACATGCCGGCGACGACCACCGCGAGCGCCTCGCGCGTGAGCCGGTCGGGATCGCCCGAGAGGAGCTCGCCGCCGACCGAGCGCATGATGCCCCGCATCGAGGGGGCCACGAGATACCGGTCCTCGGGGATCGCCCAGACCGGCACCGGACCCTTGCGCGGGCGAGCGGATGCCTCGACCGACCGCCGGATCGCGGCGATCGTCGCCTCCGCCTCGGCCGGCTCGGCACGGTTGGCGACGACGGCGAACAGCTCGGCGCGGCCGTGGTCGAGCTCGGCGAGCGCGAGGTCGGCGATCTGGCCCATCTCGGCCGCCGTGCGGGGCAGCGAGGATCCGAGCTGCTCGGGCTGAGTCTGGTTCTGCGCCGACCGGCCACCCAGGACCAGGAGGACGGGAGCGCCGAGGTTGGCGGCGATCCGCGCGTTGTAGCCCAGCTCGGCGGGACTGCCCACGTCGGTGTAGTCGCTGCCGAGGATCACCACGGCGTCGCACTGGGCTTCGACGGCCTTGTACCGTTCGACGATCGTCGCGAGCGCGGCATCCGGATCATGGCGCACGTCGTCGTACGTGACGCCGACGCACTCGTCGTACGCGAGATCGACCCCGTCGTGATCGAGCAGCATCTCGAGGACGTAGTCGGGCTCGGCCGTGGAGCGCGCGATCGCCCGGAAGACGCCGACCCGGGGTGTCGCGTGGCTGAGCGCATCGAGAACGCCGAGCGCGACCGTGGACTTGCCCGAGTGACCTTCTGCCGACGTGATGAAGATGCTCTGCGCCACGGGTCCAGCCTATGGGCGCGCACGTCTCTATAGGCTCGCCGCATGAGCGAACCCCGCCCCGGCATCGACCTCCCCGACCACCGCGGACGCACAGGACTGGACCAGGAGGGACGCGGGCTCGACCGCAACCCCGACGTCCGCGTGACGGATGTCGAGCTGCTCGCAGCCGGGTGGCATGTGCTGCGGCGCACGACGCTCGAGTACCGCAATCCGTCCGGCGAGTGGGAGACCCAGCAGCGCGAGACCTACGACCGGGGGAACGGGGCGACGGTGCTGCTCTACGACCCGACGCGCCGCACCGTGCTGCTGACCAGGCAGTTCCGCTATCCGGTCTACGTCAACGGCCATGAGGACGGGATGCTGGTCGAGACCGCCGCCGGACTGCTCGACGACGACGATCCGGCCACCGCCATCCGCCGCGAAGCGGCTGAGGAGACGGGCGTCGAGGTCGGCGAGCTCGAGCACGTGTGGGACGTCTACATGAGCCCCGGCTCGGTCACCGAGCGCCTGCACTTCTTCGCAGCGCCCTACGACGGCACCGTGCGCGCCGGCGACCGGGCGGGCCTCGCCGACGAGGGCGAGCACATCGAGCTGCGGGAAGCCGGCATCGACGAGGCGCTCGACATGGTGCGCGACGGCCGCATCCAGGACGCGAAGACCATCATGCTGCTGCAGTGGGCGGTGCTCGACGGCCCCTTCGGCCGGGAAAAGTAAGACTCTCCGCGAACCCGGCAGAGCCTGGTTACCCTTGCTACGTTTCCGTCCTGGGGGAGTTGGCCTGGATGCCGCCTCGCGGAGAGCTGACACCAGTCTAACCCGAGGCCGGAGTCGCGGTGTTCTCCCAGGTCCGCGACGCCTCTCGCGTTGTTACGATCAACGGGTGGGCGGGCGATGTGGCCCGCGCAACACCGGCTCACCCGCCCGAACGGGCGGCCGAGGGAGGGCGCGATGACCGATACCGCGACGACCGACGCCACGGCAGCACTCAGCGCCGAGGAGTTCGCCCGCACCACCGACGCGATCCTGGCGGCAGTGGGCAGCGTCATCGACGGCAAGCCGGAGGCGGTGCGCAGCGCCCTGATGTGCCTCCTCGCCGAAGGTCACCTCCTCATCGAGGACGTGCCGGGCGTGGGCAAGACGATGCTCGCGCGTGCGCTTGCCGCCTCGGTCGACGCCACGGTGCGCCGCATCCAGTTCACGCCCGATCTGCTGCCCGGAGACGTCACCGGCGTGAGCGTCTTCAACCCGGTCGACCGCGAGTTCGAGTTCAAGCAGGGCGCGATCTTCGCGAACATCGTGATCGCCGACGAGATCAACCGCTCCTCCCCCAAGACGCAGTCCGCGCTGCTCGAGGCGATGGAGGAGCGCCAGGTGACCGTCGACGGGCACACTCATTACGTTCCGGACCCGTTCCTCGTCGTCGCGACGCAGAACCCCCTCGAGATGGAGGGCACCTACGCCCTGCCCGAGGCGCAGCGCGACCGGTTCATGATGCGCATCTCGATGGGCTATCCGGATCAGCGGTCCGAGGCGCTCATGCTGCGGCAGCGCGACGCCCTCAACCCCCTCGATCAGCTCGTCGCCGTCGTCACGGCCGATCAGGTCACGGGTCTCGTCGCGTGGGCGCGCGCGGTGCATGTGGCGCCCGCGATCGAGGACTACGCCGTCGCGCTCGCCCACGCGACCCGCACCCACTCCGACCTGCGGCTGGGCGCGAGCCCGCGGGCGACCCTCCAGCTCGTGCGCGCCGCCAAGGTGTGGGCGGCTCTCGACGGCCGGGGGTTCGTCATCCCCGACGACATCACCGCCCTCCTCGCTCCGGTCTTCGCCCACCGGCTCATCCCCACGCGCTCGGCCGGCGGAGCCCGCGCCCGCGGCGCCGCCGACGCGATCACGACCATCCTCGAGCGCATCGCCTCGAGCGTGCGCGTCCCCATCGCCCCACGACAGTGAGTCCGCGATGAGACGCCTGTGGCCGCTGACCGTGCGCGGCACGGGTGCGCTCGTTCTCGCGGTCGCGTGCTTCGTGATGGCGAACGAGTTCGGCATCACCGAGCTCATGTACTTCGGCATCCTGCTGGTCTCGGTGCTGCTCGCGAGCGTCGCCTCGCTCTACCTCACGCGTCGCTCCGATGTGGTGACCCGGTCGCTCGCGCCCGAGGTGGTCACGGTGGGCCGCGAGTCGATCGTCACCATGCGCGTCGGTGTGCGCACCGCGGTGCCCACGCCGCCGGGGACCTGGCACGACGGGCTGCCGAAGGGACTGCGCGGCAGGGCGGAGGGCGTGTTCCCCGCCCTCGGCTCGGGGCTGCGCGGCGGCGAGCGGGTGGTCGATCTGTCGTATCCCGTGACCGGCGTGCGCCGAGGCATCCATTCCCTCGGGCCGCTATCCGTGCGCTCGACCGACCCCTTCGGCCTCGCTCGGCGCCGCACCCTCTTCGGCGAGCGCACGCCGGTGACCGTCGCGCCGGCGCTCGTCGACCTGCCGCCGCTCACCGACTTCGCCGGCGAGACCGGCGGCACCCTGCACACGACGACCAACCAGCTCGGGCAGGGTGCCGACAACCTCGTCGCGCGGCCGTACGCGCCGGGCGACTCGATGCGCCGCATCCACTGGCGGGCCACCGCGCACCGCGACGAGCTGATGGTGCGCCAGGAGGAGCAGGAGTCCACGCCCGAGGCGAGCGTCGTGCTCGACCGCGGCGTGCTGCGCTGGTCGGCGGAGGCGATGCAGGCCCCCGGCTCCGACCCGGGGTTCGAGGCGGCGGTCTCGGCATGCGTGTCGGCCGTCGCCCGGCTCGTGCACGACGGGTACGCGGTCGAGGTCGTGGACACGGACGGCACGGTGCTCGCCGAGCGGATCGACGGCGGCGACATGACCGAGGTCGAGGCGCTCCTCGCGCACTTCGCGACGCTCACCGCACGGCGCGACGACAGCCTGGGCCGGGTGCGCCGCCTGTTCGCCGGCGTCGTGACGGGACCGGTCATCCTCATCGTCGGCCGGTTCGACCCCCACGACGCCGAGGCGATCGCCTCGGTCGCCCATCACAGCACCCTGCCCATGGTCTTCGCCGTGTCGCCGGTGGGCGACGCACTGGACCGCGCCGCCGACCACGGCTGGCGCGTGGGTGCGATCGACCCCGACGGCGACCTCGCCGTCGCGTGGGGCAACGCCGTCGGACGCGGGGTGAGCCATGTCGTCGCCTGACCTCGACCAGCGCACGGTGCGCCGCGGCGGCGAGCGCGTCCTGACGATCGCCCTCCTCGTGACGCTGCTCGCCGCGCTCCTCCCGGTGCTGCGGGTCGTCAAGCCGGGCGGGTGGCTGCTGGGCTCGGTCGCGATCGCGACGTTGATCCTCGCCGCGGGCTTCGTCGCCCGGCGCTACCGCCTCCCCGCCGTCGCCGTGAGCCTCATCGAGGCGGGCGTGTGGGTCGCGTTCATGACCGGGATGTTCCTGCGCGACACCGCATTCCTCTGGGTCATCCCGACACCCGAGACGTTCCGCGCAGTCCCGCTGCTCGTCGACGATGCGATGGACGCGATCGTGTTCGGTGCGGCGCCGCTCGACGACAGCGCCGCGCTCGCGTTCCTCGTCGTCGGGTCTATGGGACTGCTCGCGATCATCGTCGATCACGTCGTGCTCACGGCACGGATGCCGCTCCTGGCGTCGATCGGCATCGTCGCGGTGTCGCTGATCCCGGCGATCGCCGTGCCGCGCCAGGTCGACATCATGTCGTTCGTCTTCCTCGCGGTGGCCGTCCTGTTCCTCATCCGCGCCGAGACGCGCTCGCGCGAGCGGCCGCTCGAGCGCACCGCCGAGCGCACGGCCGGGGTTCCCGCGACGGCGCTCGGCATCGGCGCGATCGCCGTGGTCGTGGCGGTCGTCGCCACCCCCCTGCTGCCGCAGCCGGGGATGCGGCCGGGCGCCGGGCTCGGTCCGGGTCCGGGCATCGACGCCACCCTCCAGCTCGGCGACGACCTCCGGCGGCCCGAAGTGATCGAGGTGCTGCGGGTGCGCTCGGACGCCCCCATCGCCCCGTACCTGCGGGCGACCACCCTCTCGCGCTTCGAGGGCGGCGTGTGGGAGCCCGACCGCGTGCGCACGGTGCCGCTCGACAGCGACTTCGGACTCGGCCGCGTGAGCGTCGCCGACGACGTGCGGGTCGCGGAGTACACCACCAAGGTCGAGGTCGTGAACCTCGCGGCCACGTGGCTGCCGGTGGCGTACCCGGCCGTCGAGGTCACGGGTCTGGAAGGGCGCTGGGCCGCCGTGCCCTACAACCGCACGGTGGTCTCGCAGTCCGGCACGACGCAGGGCCAGACCTACGAGGTCATCTCGAACCAGCCGCGCCCGACGCTCGAGCAGATCCGCTCGTACAGCGCCGGCGGGCCGGAGTTCCGCGACGAGACCACCGAGGTGCCAGCCAACACGCCCGAGATCATCACCGAGGTCGCCGCAGAGGTGACCTCCGGCGCCACCAACGACTATGACCGGCTGATCGCGATGCAGCGCTGGTTCCGCGGAGGAGAGTTCCGCTACTCGCTCGAGGCTCCCGTCGAGGAGGGCTTCGACGGCAGCGGCGCGGACGCGGTCGCCCGCTTCCTCGAGGTGCGGCAGGGCTACTGCATCCACTTCGCGTCCGCCTTCGCCCTGATGGCGCGGACGCTGCACATGCCGTCGCGGGTCGTCGTCGGCTACCTCCCGGGCGTGGCGACGACCGATGTCGTCGAGAACGAGACGGTGTACTCGGTGTCGAGCTCGCTCCTGCACGCCTGGCCCGAGGTGTACTTCGACGACGTCGGCTGGATCCCGTTCGAGCCGACCGCCGGACTCGGCGTTCCGACCGCTTTCTTCCCCGCGGCGTCGCTGCCGGGAGAGACCGACGACCCGAACGCGGCGACCCCCGGGGCGACGCCGGCCCCCACGCCCACCTCGAGCGCCGGCCCGAACGGCGCGCGAGATCCCCGCGACGAGGCGCTTCCGGGAACCCCTCTCGGCACCGCCAACCCTCTCCCCGTGCTCGGCGTGATCATGCTGATCCTCCTCGTGCTCGCGCTGCCGTTCCTGGTGCGGGAGCTGCGGCGCCGTCAGCTCACGGCGGCCGCTCGCGGCGGCGACGCCGCCTCGGCGTGGACGATGGTGCAGGATGCCGCGATCGACGTCGGCATCGCCGTGCCCGGGAGCGAGAGCCCGCGCGCCTTCGCCCAGCGGCTCATCGATCAGCACGGCGTCTCGCCGGACGAGATGTACACCCTGGTGACGGCTATCGAGCGGGCCTCGTATGCGCCCTCGGCTGGTCGGGACTACTGGATGGGCGATGCGGCGCTGGATGCCGCGGCCTCGGTGCGCGGCCAGCTCATCGCCGCGGCACCCGCGGCACGCCGCATCCTGTCGGTCATCGCACCGCGCTCGCTGATCGTGCGGCCCGGAAGCGTGTACGCAGGAGCAGCCCCCGCGACCAGGTAGGATGACCTGTGGCCCTCCGGGGCCCTGGAGGATTCGCCTAGTGGCCTATGGCGCACGCTTGGAAAGCGTGTTGAGTGAAAGCTCTCAGGGGTTCGAATCCCCTATCCTCCGCCACGCGTGAAGGGCCGTCCCGAAGGGGCGGCCCTTCACGCATCATCGGGCAGTGCGATTCGAGGAGGAGCGCAGCGACGGAGTCCCCTATCCTCGGCCACCGTTCTGGTCCCCCGCACGTGATCGCCCCTGTTGTCAAGGGGCGGTGCCGAGCCTGGCCCGCGGCTAGCTTCGTGTCATGCCACGGCGACCACGTCTCCGGGCACGGGGAGGACGGCGATGCAGGTCTTGGAGAGCGAGCCCGCCACGGTTCTGCTGGACGGGCGATACGAGTTGCACGAGTGCGTGGGCGTGGGCGGCATGTCCCGCGTGTACCGCGCGCTGGATGTCTCGCTCGGCCGCACCGTCGCGGTGAAGCTGATGCGCGAGGACGGCGACCTCCTCGCGTCGCCGGAACGCGTCCGCACCGAGATGACCGTGCTCGCCTCGCTGAGCTTCCCCTCGCTGGTGAAGCTGCTCGACGGGCAGGTCGAATCCGGCCGGCCCCGCTATCTCGTGATGGAGTTCGTCGACGGAGAGACGCTCGCGGACCGTCTGCAGCGCGGCGTGCTGTCATCCGCCGAGGCCGCACATCTCGCGGGCGAGCTTGCGTCCGCGCTTCACGTGGTGCACGGGGCGGGTGTCGTCCACCGCGACGTCAAGCCGGCCAACATCCTCCTCGCGACGCCCCTGACACCGGGTGGACACCCTCAAGTGAAGCTCACCGACTTCGGCGTCGCCCACATCGTCGACGGGACCGGAGTGACCGCCGACGGCACGGTCATCGGCACGGGCGCGTACCTGGCACCGGAGCAGGTGCGCGGCGAACCGGCAGGACCCCCCGCAGACGTGTACGCCCTGGGACTCGTCCTCCTCGAGGCGCTCACCGGCGTGCGCGCGTACGGCCACCTCTCCGGCATCGGCGCCGTGATGGCGCGGCTGATCGATGCGCCGATCGTTCCGGGGAGCGTCGGGACCATGTGGGCCGGACTTCTGACCCGGATGCTCGCGACCGATCCCGCCCAGCGCCCCGCGGCGCTCGACGTCGCTCAGGCGGCGCTCGCACTGAACGGGCAGACTGCGCCCCCAACGACGGCACCGGCGTCCGTCGCACCGGTGCCGGTGACGTCCGGTATCGACCTCGCCCCGACGCAGGCGACGCCGGCACCGCCGATCCCCGTCGTGCCGGCGACTCCCCCGCCGCCGGTGACCCGCGTGCTGCCGCTCGACTCCCGAGCGGCCAGGCGCCGGTCGGTCTCGGCGGCTCGTCGTCCGCGTCGACCCCGACGCGCCGTCGTCGCCGCGGTGAGCGGTGCCGCCGCAGCCGTGGTCGCCGTCGGTCTCGGACTGGGCTTCGGCGCCGAAGCCGCCCCTCCTTCCCACGATCCGCTCAGCGGGCTGACCGTCGTCGTTCCCGAGGTCTCGCAGGAGACGGCGGACTCCACCGTCCCGGCGCCCGCCCCCGTGACCGTCACCGATACCTCGAGCAGCGTGAAGCCGGCGGTCGCCGGCGACGCCAAGGAGACGGCCGAGGCGGACCGCGCAGAGGCGAAAGCCCAGCGCGAAGCCGACCGCGCAGAGGCGAAGGCCGAGCGCGAAGCGGACCGTGAGCAGCGCAAGGAGCAGCAGAACGCCGCCAAGGAGAACCGCAAGAACGGCTGAACCGGTCGCGGGCGTTGGCGGGGATACCGCGGGGCGCTATGGTTCAACCAATCATTCAGACGGGCGTGGGACGGGGCGACCGATGGAGCAGCTCTCAGCGGACGCCCTGCCCGTCGGCGTCGTGCGTGTGAACGCCGACGGCGCGATCACCGAGGCGAACGACTGGTTCGCATGCTGGGCCGGCGCCCCAGCCGACGAGCTCCGGGGCAGACCTTTCAGCGACGTCGTCATCCCCGCCGACAAGGACATCCTCAGGCCGGGCGTCGGCGTCGGACCGTGGGTCATGGTGCACTCGGCCGACCCCGGCAAGGCCGTCATGGTCACCCGTCACCACTCCGACGGGGAGGACGTCCTCGTGCTGGCGGAGGCATCCGACCGATTCCGCGCGGTCATGGACCTGCGGCGGCGCTACGCGCTGGCCGACCGCACCCGCACGCGGCTCGAACTGGTGATGGACTCCTCGGTGGCGTTCTCGACGGCGGCCACCGAGGAGCGCCTCGCCCGGGTGCTCGCCGACACGGCCGCCCGCGCCTACCGTGCGGAGGAGTCGTCGGTCCACCTCCGCGCGACGGACGGCGACGGGACCGTTCTCGCCGCCGGCGTCGACGGTCTCCGGGGGGCAGTCGACCCGCATGCGCTCGTCGAGCTCGTGCACCATCCGCGGCGTGTTGTCCGCGTGGCGAGTGAGGCCGAGGGCGAAGCGCTGCTGCCGGGCCTCGGCGCCGCGATGGGCGGCGCGGGGGTGCGGGCCTTCCTCGCGGCGCCGCTGCACCACGAGGACGCCGAGTTCGGCGTGTTCGCCGCGTGGTTCCGTCACGAGCGCGCATTCGACGACGAAGCCGCCCCGCTCGCCGTCGCCCTCGCCGGCCAGGCGGCGCAGGCGCTCGCCACCCTCCGGCTGCAGGCGCGGCTCGCTCATGCGGCGACGCACGACGAGGTCACCGACCTGCCGAACCGGCGCCTGCTCGAGGCCCAGATGGACCGATTCGTCGGCTCGACTCGATGCGCCGTGCTGTTCATCGACCTCGACGACTTCAAGCGCGTCAACGACCGGCTGGGTCATCAGGCAGGCGATCGGATGCTGCGGGAGGTGGCGTCACGGCTGCAGCTGGGCGTCCGCGAGCAGGACCTCGTCGCGCGGTACGGCGGGGACGAGTTCGTGGTCGTCTGCGAGCTCTCCGAGGCGGCCGACGGCGTCGACATCGCCGAGCGGATCCTGGACCTGCTGCGCGGCGATGCACTGCACGCGGCGACCCGCCAGGCGCTCCGTGCGAGCATCGGGATGACCGTCGCCGAAGCGGGTACGGAGCTCACCGCGGAGCAGCTCATCCGTCGCGCCGATCTCGCGATGTACCGCGCGAAGACGGCGGGGGGCGACCGGATCGCGCTCGCGCGGGACTGACGCCGCGGCTTCGCTCCCATCTCTCTAGCCCGCGCTCGGCGTTGACGCAACCCCCGCGCGGTGCCGACCACGGCGGACGTACCGTGGGGCCGAGGCCCGCCGTCCGGCGCACCGAAGCCTCCCCTCACGACAGTCCGGGGCATTCGTGATCCATCACGTGCTGACGATCAACAGCCAGACCTTCGTGCTGCTCGACGAGGAGCACGTGGCGCGGATGAAAGCCGCGATCCTCGAGGCCGTCCGGGGCGGCGGCGGGTTCGTGGAGTGCCCGACAGGAGTGCGAAGCACCGTCGAGGCGCTCGTGACCCCCGCGAGCATCGTCACGGTGGAGCACATCGAGGCCGACGGAGACCTGCCCGAGCTGCCCGCCACAGCGCAGGACGGATGGCTGCCCGACACCGGCGGCATCGACTTCATCTAGACCCCATCAGCTCCTTGAGCGTGCGAGCGTTGCGGACGGCGTGGCCATGCCCGTCGTTGTTGAAGTACGCGTACACGGTGTGGCCGGCCGCCTCCCACTCGCGGATCCGATCGGCCCACCAGCGCAGATCGTCGTCCGAGTAGGACCCGCCGTAGAGGTGATCCGGGTCGGGCCCGTGCAGGCGCACGTACACGATGGGCGCGGTCGCCCGCAGGATGCACGGCAGTCCGGCGCCGCTCATCACGCAGTACGACGCACCGTGCTTCTCGAGCAGGCCGAAGACCGCGGCATCCGTCCACGAATCATGGCGGAACTCGATCACCGGACGGGTCCACGACGGCAGGGCGCCGAGGAACCAGTCGAGGCGCGCGTCGTCGCGCTCGAAGGCGGGATGCAGCTGCACCAGAAGGGGCCCACGGCGGCCGTCGAGCTCGTGCAGGCCCGCGACGATCCTCTCGATCCACGGCTCGGGGTGCAGGAGCCGACGGGCATGGGTGAGGCCGCGGGGCGCTTTGACCGTCAGTTCGAAGCCGGCGGGAAGGCGGTCACGCCACGAGGCGAACCGCGCCGCGGGCGGCCAGCGGTAGAAGCTCGCGTTGAGCTCGACCGTGTCGAACTCCTCGCGGTAGCGGTCCAGCCGCGCGGCAGCCGCAAGTCGCGGCGGGTACAGCACGTCCTGCCAGTGGTCGTAGCTCCAGCCGGAGGTGCCGATGCGGGTCATGCGCGTCCCACCGCTGCGCCGGGCCGACCTCAGCCGGCAGCCGCCGCCCATCGGCGGAACGCGTCGAGCGCGGCATCCGGCGAGATGAAATGGGCGGGCAGACCCGTCGCTGGCGTCCAGACGACGTCGACGCGGTCGGAGCCCGCCTCCGAGACGGACGCGACGATGTGACGCGGGTCGTCGGTGGGGACGCTGCGGTCGCACACGACCCACGCGTCGGGGCCCGCTTCGCGGAGCGTGAACCGGGTCGCACCGGTCGACTCGAGCATCACCACTCCTCGATCACCCCGGCGCGCACGAGCTCGGCCCGCAGGTCGTCCTCGAAGTCGTCCGCCTCATCACGCAGCGGATCGCGATCGCGGACCGAGCGGGGACCGGACACGGGCTGTCGGCTGTTCATGAGCGCTCCTGGCGTGATGTGAGGATTCGATCATGGATGCCGGAACCCCGGCGACCTCGGGGCTTGACAGGCGACCCGGGGTCGGCAAGGGCTCTCCGGGCCGCGGTGATGCTACGCGCCCCCACGCCCGGTGTCCACCACCTGGTCGCATTCTGCGAGCGGACGCGAGGTTGGACGCCCAACCCCCGAGGAGGACCGCATGTTTTTCCACGTACAACGGCTCATCAACGAGATCGAGCAGGATGAGCCGGATCCCGCCGCCGCCAACGCGCTGCAGGAAGGACTCGGCGGTCAGTTCGGCGAGATGCGCACGATGATGCAGTACCTCTTCCAGGCCATCAACTTCCGGGGTCCGGCCGCGAAGCCGTACCGCGATCTCATCCAGGGCATCGGGACCGAGGAGATCAGCCACGTCGAGCTGATCGGCACGACGATCTCGCGCCTGCTCGATGGCTCCCCCGCCTATCGGGGCAAGCCGGCGGACCCGCTCGACAAGCCCGGCTCCGGTGGTGCGACCCCGCTGGACATCGCCCTGGACCACGGCAACATCCACCACTACCTCGTGGGTGCGCAGGGCGCTCTTCCGGTCGACGCGGTCGGGAACCCGTGGAGCGGCAGCTACGTCTACAACTCCGGCAACCTGGTGCTCGACCTGCTGTACAACCTGATGCTCGAGTCGACGGGCCGGCTGCAGAAGTGCCGCCTGTACGAGATGACGTCGAACAAGACGGCGCGCTCCACGATCGCCTATCTCATCGTCCGCGACCAGGCGCACGAGAACGCCTACGCGCAGGCGCTCGAGACGCTGGGCGTCAACTGGAACAAGACGCTCCCGATTCCGAAGACGAACGCGGAGAGCTTCCCCGAGGTGAAGCGCCTCCTCGAACTGGGGCTGCACAGCAAGCAGTACTCGTTCGACCTGGACGCCCAGTCCGAGGCGGGGAAGATCTTCCAGGGCATGTCGCCGTCCAACGACGGCACGACCCTCGATGCGAGCGAGCAGGCGCCGGAGGGCGTGCCCTCGGTGATCTCGCCCGAGCGCTTCGAGGAGTTCTCTCCGGGCGCCGACAAAGAGCTCATGGCGCTGATCGAAGCCACGGCGGCCATGGAGATGGCCGACATCGATGCGACCTTCGGACGGCTCTGAGTCGGCCTGCGGGGCGCGCCGCGATGTCAGCCGCGGGGTGCGGCACCGTCGCTTGTCAAGCGGTGCCGCACCGGCGCGTCCCCTCGTAGCCTGGGGCCATGGCTCTCGGTGAACTCTGGCTGGTGCGGCACGGCGAGAGCGTCGGCAACGTCGCGGCCACTCAGGCCCAGCGGGACGGCCTCGACGTGATCCCGCTGGACATCCGCGATGCCGACGTCCCGCTGTCGCCGACCGGCGAGGAGCAGGCCACCGCCCTCGGCGGCTGGCTCGAGCGCCATCGGGACGGCATCGACGTCTCATGGACGTCGCCGTACCTGCGGGCGCGCCAGACCCTCGACCTCGCGCGCGCCCAGAGCGGCGATGCACCCGCGTTCATCGACGAGCGGCTGCGCGACCGTGAGCTGGGCGTCCTCGATCTGCTCACCCGCCACGGGGTGACGCGCCTGCACCCGGAGGAATCGGCTCGTCGCCTGCACCTCGGCAAGTTCTACCACCGGCCCCCGGGCGGAGAGTCCTGGGCCGATGTGGCGCTGCGGCTGCGATCGTTCCTGCGCGACGCGCTGGAGGCCCCCGGCGACGGTGCCCTCATCGTCGCCCATGACGCCGTCGTGATGCTCTTCCTCTACGTGCTCCTCCCCCTGCGGGAGGACGAGCTGCTCGACTTCGCCGTCGAGCACACCGTGCTCAACGCCTCGGTGACCCATCTGGTGCGGGACGGCTCCGGCTGGCGACTCGAGGCCTTCGCCGACGTGGCGCACCTCACGCGCGAGGGCGCGGAGGTCACCGCCCACCCGGGAGACGGCAATGTCCAGCCCCGGTGAAACGGTCACCGCGGCGCTGCTGCGATCGTGGGGACTCCCCGACCCCGGCGACTCGAAGAAGGACCGCGGCCGCGTCATGGTCGTCGGCGGATCGCGCAGCGCGCCGGGCGCGGCGATCCTCGCCGGCGAGGGGGCGCTGCGCGTCGGCGCGGGCCGCGTCGGACTCGTCGTTCCCGCCTCGATCGACGCGCAGGTCGGCATCGCCCTGCCGGAGGCCGGCATCTACGCGCTGCCGGATGGGGCGTCCGACCCGCTGGAGGGACGCCTGCGGTCGCAGCTCGAGGCGGCCGACGCGGTGCTCGTCGGGCCGGGCTTCGACGACCCGGACGAGACCCGCGCGACACTCGTCGCCGTCGCCGACACCGCGCCGGCGCGGTTGGTGCTCGACGCCTTCGCGCTCGGCGTGCTGCCCGACATCGATCGCGCGACACTGCCCGACGAGCTCATCCTGACCCCGAACAAGGAAGAGGCGGCCCTGCTCCTCGGGCGAGCGGCCCGAGGCGACCCCGAGGACGTGCGGGAGATCGCCGAGCGGTACTCGGCCGTCGTGAGCTGCTACGGCCTCGTGGCGGCGCCCGGCGGAGCGCTGTGGCGTCTGGAAGCAGGAGGGCCGGAGCTCGGCACGTCCGGGAGCGGCGACGTGCTCGCCGGCGCGGTCGCGGGTTTCGCCGCACGGGGCACGGCGCCCGAACGGGCGGCCGTATGGGGCGCCTGGACGCACGCCCTGGCGGGCCGGCGTCTCGCCGAGCGGATGGGGCTGGGGTTCCTCGCGCGCGAGCTCGCTGCCGAACTCACTCCTGCGATGCGCGTGACGCTGACGGATGCCGGCGCGCGCGATGGGTCAGGCGACCGCGAGAACGCGTGAGCGCTCGGAGTCGGCATCCGGCACGGCGACGGCACCGCGGGCGCGCTGCGTATCGGCCATCTCCTCGGCCGTGAGGGCGAGGCCGGTGTTCGAGTTCGCCGATTCGGCGAGACGAGCCAGCAGGGCGCGGTCGATCTCGGCGGACTCGCTGCTGCTGAAGACGAAGCGCATCGGGATCGAGGGCTGCAGCCAGATGGAGGTGCGGCCGCTGCCGTCGGGGTGCGGCCACGACATCAGGAAGCTCTCGTTGCGCCGGAGCTTGGTCGCGATCACGATCTTGACGTGCGCGAGGAGGTGATCAGGGATCTCGATCGGCGTGCTCCCGGCGCCGTAGAACAGGTTCGCCATGATTCTGCCGTCCATTCAGTTTGGGGGTCCTTCCAGTTTACTTCGATACCGAACATTTCGATAGTGAGAGTCCTTTCATTGAATTATTCGGTCTCGTAGGGCATACTCGATCCCCGGGAGTACGACATCACGGAGGCTCACGATGACACAGAGCGCGCTGCTGACGGCGGACCCGGGCGAGGACGTGCCCGACGTCGCCGAGATCCTCGAGCAACTGCGCCTCGCGGAGGCGCGGCTCGCACGCGCCCGGCAGCAGAATTCAGGGCTGACCGAGACAGACCGCGCGGCCATGCGCTACCTGTTGGAGCGGGTCGACGCGCTGGAGGTGACGCCGACCATGATCGCCAAGGCGCTCCACCTCTCTCCGGCGGCAGGCACGGCCCTCATCGACCGCCTCGTCGACCGCGGACTGATCTTCGTCGAACCGCACCCGCGCGACCGCCGCAAGAAACTCGTGCAACCGTTCGACCGCAACATCGATCCCGACCACGTCGACCCGCTGACCTCGCACCTGCGATCACTCGCAGCCCAGCTGCCCCCGGCCGAGGCCCGCACCGTGGCGTCCTTCCTCAAGAAGGTTCTCGGCGCCGTCAGCGGGACGACTGCCGCGACGCAGCGGAAGAAGCGGGCCGAAGCCGCGCGCTGACGGCCAGCGCTCCGGCCGCCAGCGTTACGCCCCACAGCGTCACGCGGGCGACGGGCGGGCGCCAGCCTCCCGTCGTGGGCGCGGCATGCGCCGGCGGATCGAACACCGTGCCGTCGGTCAGCTCGACGTCGCTGCCTCGGAGCTCGAGCCTCCGCTTGGAGAAGCGGGTGAGGGTGTCGTATCCGGCAGGCCACAGGCGATGCAGGGGCACCACGGCGCGCTGCGAGAGGCCGACGGGCGATGCGAAGCGTCGACGTCGGGGCGCACGGACGATCGCGCGGGCCACCCGGCGAGGCGATGCGGCAGGCGCCAGCGGGTGCACCGCCCGGCCGGTGACGTTGGCGGCGTGCTGGTAGATGGGGGTGTCGACCGTCGAGGGCAGGACGACGCGGACACGGATGCCGGTCCCCCGAAGCTCGGCTCGCAGCACTTCAGCGAACCCGAGCAGGCCCCATTTGCTCGTGATGTACGGGGCGATCTGGGGCGAGCTCACGCGCGAGTAGAGCGAGCCGACGAGGACGAGCGTGCCGGCTCCCTGTCGGCGGAAGTACGGCAGCACTGCCCGCGCGCCGTGGACCTGGCCCATGAGATTGGTCTCGATGACCTGGCGGAAGACGCGGGCGGGCGTCTGCTCGAAGGTGCCGTAGCTGAACACGCCCGCATTGCCGACCCACACGTCGACGCGCCCGAACTCTGCGACGGCACCGGCGGCGAGCGCCCGCACCTCCCCCTCGGCCGAGACATCGGTCGGCATCGTCCGGACCGCCGCGCCGAGCGCGCGGCACTCGTCGGCGACCGTCTCGAGCGCGGCGGCACCGCGGGCGGCGAGCACGAGCCGGGCGCCGCGGCGGGCGTACGCCCGCGCGGTCTCGCGCCCGATCCCGCTCGACGCGCCGGTGATCACGACCACCGGCCCGGGTGCATCGATCATGTCTGCTCCTCATCGGTCGGGCGGCCGTCGCCGCCGGGCGACAGGTCGGGCAGCGCGCGCGTGCCGAACTCGTGGCAGAGGGCACTGAGTGCGGCGAACCAGCCCGCGAGCCCGTGCACCCCCGGGCCCGGGGCGACGGAGGCTCCGGCGAGATAGACGCCGGCGACCGGCGTGCGCCACGGATCAGCACTCAGCACGGGCCGGCGCACGATCTGGCGCAGGGTCGGTGCGCCCGCGGCGATGTCGCCGCCGGGGTAGTTCGGGTTGTGCCGCTCGACGTCGATCGCGGTGCGCGAGCTCACCGCGAGGATCGTGTCGCGGAAGCCCGGCGCGAAGCGCTCGAGCTGTGCGATGACGGCCTCGCGTCGGTCGGCCGCGCTGCCGGCGGGCACGTGCGTGTAGGTCCACAGGGTCTGGCGGCCGGCGGGAGCCCTCGTCGGATCGAAGACCGAGGGCTGCGAGACCAGCACGTAGGGACGGTCCGGCAGGCGGCCGGCGTTGACGTCGTTCTCGGCATCCGCCACCTCCTGCCGCGTGCCGCCGACGTGGACCGTGCCGGCGCGCGCCACCTGGGCGTTGGTCCACGGCACCGGCTCCGACAGTGCGAAGTCGACCTTCGCCACGCCGCCGCCGTAGCGGAAGCCCTCGAGCGCGCGGCGGTAGCGCCGAGGCACGATCTCGCCCGCGAGACGCAGGAAGGCGTGCGGTGTCACATCGAGCATCGTCGCCCGGGCGTGCGGCAGCTCGGCGAGCGACGTCACCTCGTGCCCGAGGACGAGCTCGCCCCCGTGCGCGCGCAGGTCGTCGACCATGGCGTCGACGATCGCCTGACTGCCACCGACCGGGATGGGCCATCCGCGGGCGTGCCCGTAGGCCGCGAGGGCGAGCCCCCCGCCCGCGGCCGCGACGCTCGGCTGACGCAGGATGGTGTGGGCGGCGACTCCGGTCAGCAGGGCCGGCGCGGCGTCCTCGCGGAACCGAGCCGCCCACGCGGGCGATCCCTGCTCGAGCGACCGCAGGCCGAAGCGCACGGCGGTCACGGGGTCCGGAGGGAGGCGCAGGAGGGTCGACCCGGTGAACTCGGCGACGGCGGTCGATTGTTCGACGAGCGGTCGCAGCAGCCCCTCGTAGGCGGACCCGTCGCGTCCCAGCTCGTCGCGGGTGCGCGCCAGGTCCCGGTGGGCGACGCCGGCACGGCCGCCGTCCAGCGGGTGGGCGAACGAGACCTCCGGCGTGACGAACGGCACGCGCGCACGCAGCCCGAACTCACGGAAGAAGCGCGACTCGAAGGCCATCGGGTGCACCGCCGAGCACACATCGTGGTGGAAGCCGGGCAGCGTCAGCTCGCGGGTGGCGGCACCTCCCCCGGCCTGGTCGGCGGCCTCGTACACCCGCACCGTCAGGCCGGCGCGCGCGAGCGTCACCGCGGCGGCGAGGCCGTTCGGTCCGGCGCCGACGACGACGGCGTCGACCTCGGCGCTGCGCCTGCCGGTCGCGGCGATCACGTCGCGGGCGCCTGCGCCTCGTCGGCGCCCGCGAGCTCCTGCTCCGCGCTCGTCGGACCGACCGGGCGCTGCGCGCGCCCCTCGGCGAGGTAGGCCAGTCGGTGGAGCGTCTCGTCGTTGCGCCAGTGCAGCATCGGGTCCATCACGAAGTCGGGCACGAAGCGCCCCGGCCCGGCGACCGCCTCCTCCTGGATGCGCACGACGCAGGCGTCGCCGCGCGGCTTCACGTCGATGGTGACGCGCGCCTCGCCGATCGGCCAGCCTCGCGCACGCACGACCATGCGCCGCGGCGGGTCGCACTCCTCGACCACCGTCTTGTCGTCGATGAGCACGGGCCACGTGCCGAAGGAATGGTGCAACTCGGATCCCGTGGCCGGCCAGCGCTCATCGACGTCGCGCATACGGGACGCGCCGACCACCCACGACGGGTAGAGCCACCCGTCGCTCAGCACCTCGAAGACGTCCTCCGGCGTGCACCGGAGCACCCTCACATTGCGGGACATCGGTCTTTCCTGTCGTCCGGACGGCGAGCGCGGAGTCGGGCGGGGCGGGCGTCTCGCGCCGCGCCCCGCCCGATCCGGTTCACGCGTTGCTGACGTTCTCGCGCGCGTCCTGCGCGCGGTCCTTCACGTCCGTCGCAGCCGTCGTCGCCTCGTCCTTGACATTGGCGAACGCGTGCTGCGCGCTGTCCTTCACCGCGGTCGCGGCGTCGCGCGCGGGCTCCTTGAGGTCGCCCGCCACCTCCTTGGCCACGGAGCTGACCTCGCTCACGAGCGGCTCGGCCTTCTGCTTGACCGTCTCGGCGAGCTCCTTCTCCTTGGCGGATGCCGGGATGAGAGATGCCGCCACGAGGCCGACGCCGAACGCGATCAGGCCCACCGCCAGCGGGTTGCCCTGGGCCTTGACCTTGACGTCGTGCGCGGCATCCGCCGCACCGTGCGCCAGTCCGGCCGCGGACGATCCCGCGTCGTCCGCGACGCCCATGACGCGGTCGCGGAGGGATCCGAGGGCACCGCGGACCTTGTCGGTCTGCCGGTGGACGATCTTCGAGGGCGTCACCTTGTCGGCGAGCGCGTCGACGTCGGCGCCCAGCTCTTCTCGCGTCCGCTCGATGTCGGCGCGGATCGCATCGGGTGAATCGGTCATCGGTTCTCCTCATTTCTCTTCAACGTGGACGGAATCTCTCCCAGCGTCTCCACCGTCTGCGGGACGCCCTTGACCTTCTTCATCTGGGACTTGCCGACCGAATACAGCACGGCGGCGATGATGGCCCAGAGCACGGCGACGATCACGCCCGCCCAGCCGCCCCCGACGAGGTAGGACAGCCCGGCCCAGAGCGCGATCGACAGGAACAGCACGGTCATGGATGCCGCGTACCCCGCGCCGCCGAGCAGGCCTGCGCCCTTGGCGGTCTCGGTCGCCGATTCCTTGAGCTCGGCCTTGGCCAGGGCGAACTCCTGGCGCATCAGCGTCGACAGGTCACGCGTGACCTCGCCGAACAGCTCGCCGAAGGACGCTGTCGCCGCGCGCTGTTCAGAGGGAGTCTGATCGCTCATCTGTCATCTCCATTCCGCCGCCGTCGAGTCGCGCGGCCGACTGGGAGTAGATCGGCGACTCGGCCTCGGTGACCGGTTCGGTCGTCACCACCGGCGGGGGCACCACGGTGCCGCCGCTGTAGCCCGTCGGCAGTGCGGGCGTCGTCGCGTCGTTCGCCTGAGAGGCGTCGCTCGCGTTCGCAGCGAGTGCACGGGTCAGGCGCCCCACGACGACGCCGGCGACCACGCCGGCGGCGATGAACACGCCAGGACGACGACGGGCGAACGCCTTGACTTCGCTGAAGACGGTCGCAGGATCCCGATCGGCGAACCACGTTCCCGCGGCTTCGACGCGATCCGACGCGCGCTGCACCAGATCGCCGGCGATTCCCGAGCCGTTGGAGTTCGCCGCCATCGAGCGGAGGTCGCCGCCGACGGAGGTCAGTCCGGTCGCAAGGCGCTGCTGCTGCTTCGAGGCCTGGTCGCGCAGCTCCTGCTTGCCCTGGTCGTAGAGCTCGCGCACCTGGAACTTCGTCTCTCTCGCGACTCCGGCGGCCTCGCTCTTCGCCGTCGACGCGACATCCTTGGCCGCACCGGCAGCGGCATCCTTCACTTCGCCGGCCTCGTGCTTCGCGGTTTCCGCCATGTTCGACTTCTCGCCGGACGTGTCGACGTAGGGGTCGACGCCTCCGGCTCCGTAACCCTGTGACATGGGTTCTCCTTCCTCGGTCCCACCGCGTGGCCGGTGGGGCTTACCTTTCTAGGCGCGCAATCGGATGGCGGCATGGGGGTTGTGCCGGACCCGCGACATGTGCTTCAGCGCGGCGCGCCGCCGGCGCCGGAAGTCGCGTAGAGGGTGAGGCGCCGATAGTCAACCCCTTCGGTGGTCGCGCCCTCGCGCGCATACGTTCGCGGCCCACCCACTTCGACCCCCTGGGTGAGGGAGGCCATCATGCGCACATCGACTCGACTGCCGGCCGCGGTGTGCGGCGCGGCAGCCGTCGCCTTCGCGCTCTCCGCATGCGCGGTGGGCACCGGAGGCGCCGACGACACCGACGCGTCGTACGACTCGGGCGCCGAGCTCAGCGGCGAGCTCGCCGTCATGGGGTTCTCCGGCGTCGACGAGATCGCCACGACCCGCGTCGAGTACGCCGAGGAGCAGCTCGGCGACGTGACCGTCCAGCTCGCCGAGGGCGACCTCGACATGCAGCAGTTCCTCTCCGCCGTCGCGACGGGCTCTCCGCCCGATGTGGTGTACGCGTCACGCGACCAGATCGGCTCGCTCGCCGCTCGCGGCGCGGTGATCCCGCTCGACGACTGCATCGAGGGCGAAGGCGTCCCCGTCGACGACTTCGTGCCCGCCGCCCTCGAGCAGGTCACGCTCAACGACGTGGTCTACGGCATCCCCGAGTTCAACACCGTCCAGCTCACGATGGCCAATGCCGACCTTCTGGAGGGCGCCGGCCTCAGCCTCGACGATGTCAACGGGTCGGACTGGGAGGCGATGTCCGCGGCGGCGGAGGGCCTCGTCGTGGGGGACGGCGGCAGCCTCGAGGTGATCGGGGTCGACAGCAAGCTCCCCGAGTTCCTGCCGCTGTGGGCCAAGGCCAACGGCGCCGACCTCATCTCGGAGGACGGCCGCACCGCCCAGCTCGACGACCCCGCGGTCGTGGAGGCGCTCACGTGGGCGGTGTCGATCTACGACGCCCAGGGGGGCTTCAGCGCGGTGAAGGCCTACCGCGACTCGGCGGACTTCTTCGGCGAGGGCAACCAGTTCGCGACCGAGGTGCTCGGCGCGATGCCGATGGAGCAGTGGTACGTCAACGTCCTGAACGACGTGTCGCCCGACGCTCCGCTCGCGTTCGACACCGTCCGCGACCGTTCCGGCGAGACGCTCGCCTATGCCTCCGGGTCGGCGTGGGCGATCCCTGCAGGCGGCGAGAACCCCGAGGCCGCGTGCCGTTTCGCGCGGGCCATGACGTCGACGGATGCCTGGCAGGCGGCCGCCGAGGCCCGGATCGAGGCCCGTGAGGCCGAGGGCAAGCCGTTCACCGGCATCCTGACCGGCAACGCCACCGCGGACGCCATGATCCAGGACATGACGACGTCGGGCGGAGAGCCGTGGGACACGGCCGTGGCCAAGATGTACGAGGCCAACGAGAGCACCTTCGCGCTCCCCGCCAACCCGGCCGACGCCGAGTTCAAGGCAGCCATGTTCGACGCGGTGAACTCGGTGCTCAACGGCGAGGCGACACCCGAGGAGGCCCTCGCGGAGGCTCAGTCCACCGCGCAGGAGGCCCTCGACGAAGGGTGGGCCGAGCTCGAGCAGGAGGGCTGACGTGGTCGCGGCGACCGAGGTCGCGCGTCATCCTCCGATGGCGCGCGGCCGGCGTCGCGCCCGGCGCCGGTACGTCGGCTCGGCCCTGCTGTTCCTCAGCCCGTGGATCGTCGGCTTCCTCGTCTTCACGGCGTGGCCGCTGATCTACAGCGTCTACCTCTCGCTCACCGACTACGACGTCATCAACGACCCCGAGTTCGTCGGATTGGACAACTACGCCGAGCTGTTCGCCGACCCGAAGATCGCCCTCGCGCTCGGGAACACCCTGCTGTTCACGGCCTTCCAGGTGCCGCTGTACGTCGTCGTCTCGCTGCTGCTGGCGCTGCTGCTCGACCGTGCCGGCCGCAGTTCGGGCTTCTTCCGGACCGTCTTCTTCCTGCCGAAGATGACGCCGCCGGTCGCCGTCGGCATCCTGTTCCTGCTCCTCTTCAACGGGCAGAACGGGCTCTTCAACACGGTGCTCGGCTGGTTCGGCATCGACGGTCCGTCGTGGACGACGGACCCGGCCTGGGTCAAGCCGGGACTCATCATCATGAGCCTGTGGACGGTGGGGGCATCCGTCATCATCCTGCTTGCGGCGCTGCAGGCGGTGCCCGACGAGCTCTACGAGTCGGCCCGCCTCGACGGCGCGGGCTTCTGGCGGCAGGCGTGGTCGGTGACCCTTCCGATGATCAGCCCGGCCCTGTTCTTCATCATCGTCGTCAACACGATCGCCGGACTGCAGACGTTCGACGAGGCGTATACGGCGTTCTTCGGCGCAGGCAACACGACGTACAGCAACGATGCCGCCCTCTTCTACGTCATCTACCTCTTCCAGCAGGCGTTCCAGTTCCTGCACATGGGCTACGCCTCGGCGATGGCCTGGGTGCTGTTCGTCCTGATCATGGCGGTCACGGTCGTGCAGCTCGTGGTGTCGCGGCGCCTGGTCTACTACGAAGGCGAGGAGCGCCGATGAGCCGCGTGCTGCCCCCGAGGATCGACGCCGATCCGGCCCCCGAGCCCACGCCGGGCGCAGGCCGTTCCGGTGAGCCCGCCCCGGAGCCGGGAACGGTGCGGACGGGCGCCTCCCGCGCGGCGAGGGGCCGCAAGCGCGGCATCCGCGTCGTCGTGCTCGTCCTGCTGTCGCTGCTGGCGGTGGTCTTCGTCTACCCGTTCGTCTGGCTGGTGAGCGCGTCGTTCAAGCCCCGCGGCGAGGTCTTCGACAACAAGCTCATCCCCGAGACCTTCACGTGGGAGAACTACGTCACGGTCTGGCAGGAGGCGCCGCTCGCACTGTGGTTGGGGAACACCATCCTGGTGACGATCCTCGCCGCCGTGACCGTGACGATCTCGAGCGCGATGGTGGCGTGGGGCTTCGCCCACTACCGGTTCCGCGGGCGGAACGTGCTGTTCGGCCTCGTACTGGCGAGCATGATGCTGCCCGGCGCCGTCACGATGATCCCCACCTTCCTCATCTGGAACTCGCTCGGCTTCGTCGGCACGCTCGTACCGCTGTGGGCGCAGAACATGTTCGCGAGCGCGTTCTACGTGTTCCTGCTGCGGCAGTTCATGCTCGGGCTGCCGCGCGATCTGTTCGACGCGGCGCGCGTCGACGGCGCGTCGCAATGGGCGGTCTTCTGGCGCATCGCGGTGCCGCTCAGCAAGCCCGCCCTCGCGGTGACGTTCGTGTTCGAGGTGCAGGCGGTGTGGACCGACCTCATGCGCGCGCTGATCTACCTGCGCGACTCGTCGACGTTCACCATCCCGCGAGGACTGAAGTCGCTCGTCGACGCCTTCGGCTTCGGCGGCGAATGGCACTGGGAGATCATCGTCACGGCGAGCGTCATCGCCACGATCCCCATGATCCTGATCTTCTTCTTCGCGCAGAAGCAGATCATCCACGGGATCAGCGCAGGCGGCGTCAAGGGCTGACGCCGGGGGTCACTCCGAGATCGCCTCGACAGCCTCGCCGGTCTGCGTCGCCGACAGCGAGAGCGCGACGTCGGCCTGGCTGATGATGCCCACCAGATCATGGCCGTCGATCACCGGCAGACGGCGCACCTGGTGCGTCTCCATGACGGTCAGGACGTCGCGCACGTCGTCGTCGGCGCCGACCGTCACCGGCTTCCCCTCGGCCAGGAGCCCCGCCGTCTCGAGCTTGGGCGAGCCGCCGCGGGCGATGCACTTCACCACGATGTCGCGATCGGTCAGCATTCCCTTCAGGCGCCCGTCGCCACCGCAGATCGGCAGAGCTCCGACGTCGAGCTCCGCCATCAGGCGGGCGGCTTCCTCGAGGCTCTCCGCCTCGCCGATGCACCGCGGGTCGGTGGTCATGATGTCGCGCGCAAGAGTCATGATGCGCTCCTCTCCCTCGCGGCGAACCTAGGCGTCGGGGTCGCGGCGCACGCAGGGGCTTGACACGCGGCGCCGAGCGGTGCTGCTCAGTCGCCGAGCGCGGCCGCGATCGCGTCGACCACATCGGCGGCCGTCTGCGCATCGCTGCTCGACAGCGCGTCGATCGCCCCGACCACGGCGGCGTGATGCTCGCCCAGCGCGTCGTCGACGTGCCGCACGGCCGCTTCGGTGGGGACCAGGTGATGCGCCCGGCGGTCGGTCGGGTGCGACACCCGCGTCACGTAGCCGCGTTCGACGAGGCGCTCGATCACGTTCGTCACGGTCGCACTCGAGGTGTCGAGCATGACGATGAGGTCCTTGGGGCCGAGGTCGCTGCCGTCACGGTCGGCCTGCACAAGATAGCGGAGCGCGGTGAGGTCGACGCTGCTCAGCCCAGAGGCGCGCAGCGCGCGTTCGGCCTGCTGCTGCTCGGCGTGCCGCAGGCGCAGGATCGCCCGGCTCAGCCGGCGCCCCTCCTCGGTGCGCGGCTCGTCGGCGTACAGGTGCTCGTTCTCGCGGCGGACGACGCTCTCAGGCATCCGCGACCCCCAACTTCGGTCGACGAATTCGACGACTCAATCTACCGCACCATTTGTGACACATGGTAAATTACACAGGCGCTGTGATACACAGCATCCGATTGATCCACCTGTGGCCGGGCGAACCGGCGATGACGACAGAGAGGACTGGTCCGATGGCTTACCTGTATTACGGAATGGAACCGCTGCCCGCGGAGATCCCCGATCGCGTGCTCGCCCACGTGAAGATCGTCATCGCGACCAAGCTGCGCCGCGGCGAGAGCTTCATGCTCACGTGGCGTCATCCGCTCGAGGCACCCGAGGGCCACACGTCCATCTGGATCCAGCCCGCCATCCCGCTGCGGTTCGTGTTCGACTCCCCCGAGGCGGCGGAGCTCGACGGCGCCTATCTCAAGGAGCTGGCAACCGCGGCGAACTCCAGCCGCGGGCTCGTGCTCGACTGGAGCACCACCGGCGAGCTGCCGGTCGTCAACGCGGCTGCACAGGCCGTGGCGGCGTGACCCGCCGACCGACCGCGCTCACACCCCGTTGCGGGCGCTCCGCCGCTCGATGAGCACGGTGTCGCGCCAGAGCCCCGCGTTCGGCCCGACCTCCGACCGGCCGATGCGCTCGCGGCGCCCCACGACACGGAAGCCCGCCGCCTCGTGCAGCCGGATGCTGGCCGCGTTCTCGGGGAACACGCTGGACTGGACCGTCCACACTCCCGCGGCCTCGGCCGCGCCGACGAAGGCGTCGAGCAGCAAACGCCCCACGCCGAGGCCCCGCCGCGCACGGTCGACGTAGACCGAGTGCTCGACGACCCCCCGGTAGGCGGGTCGTGAAGAGACGGCGGATGCCGCGGCCCACCCGACGATCGCACCCGCGTCGTCCTCGGCGACGAGCCGCAGGCCGGCAAGCCTGCCCGCGTCGAACGCCTCCCACGACGGCGGCTCGACCTCGAACGTCGCCTCTCCGTCGAGAATGCCCTGCCGGTAGATCTCCTCGACCGCCGGCCAGTCCGAGGCACGCATCTCGCGCACGACCGGCATCAGCAGCACCCGCCGGCGGCGTCGGTGGAGCACACGCCGGTCGCGGGCAGCACGAGCTCGACCTGCGAAGCCGACGCCACGTCGCCCTCGAGCCAGGCGGCCACCGAGCGGACCTGCTCGAACCCGGTCGCGAGGAGGAACGTGGGAGCGCGGCCGTACGACTTCATCCCCACGATGAAGAAGCCCTGCTCGGGGTGTGTCAGCTCGCGGAAGCCGTGCGGCTCGACCGTGCCGCACGAGTGCACGTTCGGGTCGATGAGGGGCGCGAGCCGGCGCGGCGCCTCGACGATGTCGTCGAGCTCGAGGCGCACCTCTCGCAGGATCCCGAGGTCGGGCCGGAAGCCGGTGGCGTTGACCACGACGTCGGTGGCGTGCGTCACCTGCTCGGCATCACGGCGGCCGACCAGCTCGACCTCGTCACCGGCGCGGCGAGCGCGGACGACCTCGAAGCCGTCGACCACGGCGATGCGGCCGGCGGCGATGGCGCGGTCGACGCGGCTCCCGAGCTTCGCGCGATCGGCGAGCTCGTCGTCGGGCGAGGCGGTCACGCGCGCCGCCTGCGCGTTTCGGATGAGCCATGTCACCTCGGTGCCGGGCTCGTCGCGTGCGAGATCGGCGAGGGCGAGGAGGGTGTTCGCGGCCGAGTGGCCGGCGCCCACGACGGTCGTGCGGCGGCCCGCGAACGTCGCCCGGTCGCGACCGAGCACATCCGGCAGGGCGTGGGTGACGGCATCCGCGATCTCGTCGAAGCCGAGCAGTCCCAGCCCGTTCGAGGAGAGAGGGTTCGGGGAGCGGTAGGTTCCGGACGCGTCGATCACCGCGCGCGCCGACAGCTCCTCGACGTCGCCCCCGACGCGCACGCGCACGACGAACGGGGTCTGGGCGCGGGCGCGCGTGCGCGTGCGGTCCATCCCCTCGCGCGCCACGCCGATCACCTCGACGCCCGTGCGCACGCGCGTCGCGATCGCCTCGAGTCGCGAGAGGGGCTCGAGGTAGTCCGCCACGAGCTGTGCGCCCGTGGGCGCGCCATCGGGTTCCGGCATACGCCAGCCGGTCGCCTCGAGCAGGCGGCGCGAGACGGGGTCGACGAGGTGGCGCCACGGCGAGAACAGGCGCGTATGACCCCACGAGCGCACGCTGGCGGCGATCGAGTCGCCCACCTCGAGCACGACGAACTCGGCCCCGCGATCGGCGAGGTGGGCGGCGGCCACCAGGCCGATGGGGCCGGCCCCGACGATGACGACGGGGAGCGGGGCGAGGCGATCGGCCGCGACCACGCGGGGCGTGAGGTCCAGGAGGGTCATGATCAGAATCATGATCGCTATATCGATGAGTGTCAATATCGACTATCATCGATGCATGATCGCACTGCCGCTCACCGACGTCGCCGCCCCGTGCTGCTCGCCGCTCGTCCGCGAGCCGCTGTCCGCGGACGACGCCGAGCAGCTCGCGCAGACGATGAAGGCCCTGGCCGACCCCACGCGGCTGCGCCTGCTGTCCATCGTCGCCGCGTCCGACGGCGCCGAGGCGTGCGTGTGCGATCTCATCGAGCCCGTCGGCCTGAGCCAGCCCACCGTGTCGCATCACCTGCGCGTGCTGATGGACGCCGGTTTCCTCACCCGGAGCAAGCGCGGCACGTGGGCGTACTACGCCCTCGTGCCGGGGGCTCTCGACCGCGTGTCGCAGCTGCTCGCCGCGTGACGCGCGTCGCGCCCGTCAGCCCTCGAAGTCCTCGGGCTCGACGTCGTCGAGGAAGCGCTTGAACTCATCGAGCCTCTCGGCGGCGTCCGTCTCGGTGAGGACGTCGGGCACTCCGGCCTCCTCGAGCACGGCGTCGGCGACCCAGATGCCCGCGCCCACACGCGACGCCAGGGCCACGGCATCCGACGGCCGCGCATCGACGACGCGGTCGCCCAGCGCCGTCGAGAGCGTGATCTCGGCGTAGAACGTGCCGTCGTCGATGCGGGTCACCTCGACGCGCGTGACCTCGGCGCCGAGCGCCTCGAGCATGGTGCGCATGAGGTCGTGGGCGAGAGGCCTCGGGACGGGAGCCTGCTCCAGCGCCACGAGGATCGACGTGGCCTCGAGCTGGCCGATCCAGATCGGCAGCACGTGACCGTCGCCGGGCATCTCGTCGATGGGCTTGAGCAGGACGACGTGCTGCCCCGACGCGTCGAGCGCGACGCCTGCCACCCGCACCTGCACCATGGCCGCACCTCCTCTCTGCCATCGTAGGCACGCCGCGCGGCCCGCGGATGGCCGTCGCCACCTCGATCGCCCGGACGCATTCAGCGGAATGGATGCCGCGGCGCTACGGTTGCAGGCAGTCATGGAGCGCTTCGGAACCCTCTCATTCGGCCACTACGGTCCGCTCGGCGGCGGGCGGCAGCTCACCGCGGCCGACTCGATGCTGCAGGCCATCGACCTCGCGCAGGGCATGGACGATCTCGGAGTCGACGGCGCGTACTTCCGGGTGCACCACTTCGCCCGGCAGCAGTCGTCGCCTATGCCGCTCCTCGCGGCGATCGCGGCGCGCACCCAGCGCATCGAGGTCGGCACCGGCGTCATCGACATGCGCTACGAGAACCCGCTGTACCTCGCGGAGGAAGCGGCATCCGTCGATCTGATCTCGGGCGGACGACTGGCGCTCGGGGTGAGCCGCGGCTCACCCGAGACCGTCGTGCGCGGCTATGAGGCCTTCGGCTACACCGGCTCGGGCGACCCCCGCGGGGCCGACATCGCGCGCAAGCACTTCGACCTGTTCCTGCGCGCCATCGACGGCGAAGGTCTCGCCGAACGGGACGCGGACTCGCCCTTCGGCGGCGGCGCGACCGGACTGCAGCGCATCGAGCCCCACTCTCCGGGGCTCCGGTCGCGCGTGTGGTGGGGTGCCGGCAACCGCGATTCCGCCGAGTGGGCCGGCCGCGTCGGGGTGAATCTCATGTCGTCGACGCTGCTCACCTCCGCCGACGGTCGCCCGTTCGACATCCTCCAGGCGGAGCAGATCGACGCGTTCCGCTCGGCGTGGCGCGAGGCCGGCCACGCCGGCGAGCCCCGCGTTTCGGTCAGCCGGTCGATCTTCCCGCTCGTCACGGCCGAGGATCACCTCTACTTCGGCGGGCGGCAGGACGGCGACCAGATCGGCATCATCGACGGCATGCGCTCGACGTTCGGCAAGACCTACGCGGCCGAGCCGGACGTCCTCGTGGAACAGCTGCTCGACGACGCCGCCATCGCCGCCGCCGACACCCTGATGCTCACCATCCCCAGCCAGCTCGGGGTCGAGTTCAATCTGCGGGTCGTCGAGGCGTTCGCCACCCATGTGGCTCCCGCCCTGGGGTGGAAGGGCACGCGGGGCTGAGCCTCACCCGGCATCCTCGATGAGATGCAGCTGCGTCCCGTCGGGGTCGATGAGGTATCCGGCCCGCTGCCCCCACTCCTGCAGCGCGACGGGGATGAGGCGCGGGATGCCCACCGTCTTCTCGGGCACCCCGCTGCCGCGGACCGCGCCGTAGAGGCCGTCGAGATCGTGGACCCGGATGCTGGCCATGAACCAGCTCTCGTACGGGTCGTGCTCGGGCGCGAGGAAGAACTCGAGCACCACGCCGTCGCGCGCCAGGATCATCCAGCCGCCGTCGCGGTACGACACCTCGAACCCGAAGCCGCCGTAGAAGGCGACGGTCGCGTCGAAGTCGCGGGACGGGAGGTTGGGTTGCGCCCGGTCTGCCATGCTGACGAATCTACGACCGTCGGCCGCTCGCGTTAAGAGGCACAGCCGCGAAGACTCCGCCGGCGGTCAGACGACCGGAAGGCCGAGCCACTCCCCCAGTTCGACGACCTCGGCGCGCACCATGTCGTGCTCCTCGGCCTCGAACGGCAGGAACTCGTGCACGGCGTTGACGCGCAGCACGCCGTTCGCCTTGTCGACCTCGGCGTCAGCATCCCGGCGAATCGATCGCCGATGAGAATCGGGTGGGCGAAATAGCCGTAGGTCCGCTGTGCAGCCGGCTTGAACTGCTCGAGGACATAGGCGAACTCGAAGACCTCGGCAAGGCGCGGGCGGTCGAACAGCAGGCTGTCGTACGGGTTGAGGAGAGCCACCCGGCCGCCGTCGTCCTCATCGGCGAGCGCGGCGAGCGCCGCCGGATCGGCGCGGAACCTCCACCCGCTGCCCTCGACCGCGACCGGCTCGCCGGCCATGCCGACCCCGCTCCACGGCGACTTCTGCTTCGCGATACCGGCTGCCTGCAGCCGCCTCTCGTCGAGGAGGAGTGCGGCCTCCTCGACGCTGAGCTCGGGCAGGTCGCGCGGGTAGACGCGCTCGGCGAGATCCCAGCGGCGGTGACGCCCCTCGCGGCGGACGACGGCCACCTCTCCCTGCCGCGCGAGGAAGTCGAGCATGTGCGGAACCTGGTTGCTTCCCGACCAGCCGTCGGGCGCGCGGTCGACCTGCGCAGTGTCGGGGATGTCCGCCGCCAGCAGCGGCCCCTCGGCCCGCAGACGCGCCAGCACGTCGCGGCGGAAGCGGTCGTTCGCCGCGAGCCACTGCCGGCTGCTCTCGCGCGTCGGCCATGCACGCATCGCCGGCAGCATGAGGGGCAGCAGGCTCATGGGCCGGAAGGCACCGTCGAACTCGAACAGGAGGCGGTCGATCTCGGTCGCCTTCTGCAATTGGCCGGCCTCGTACGACCAGCCGATCCGCGACCAGAGGACGGTGTGCTCGCAGGGCGCGATCGTGGCCGTCGGGTCGATCTTGATGTAGCCGAGCTGCTCCGCCACCTCGACGACGTCGCCCGGCCGGTCCGCGTCGAGCAGCTGCGCACGCACGACCATGCGGCGAGCCTCGTCGCGGGTGATCGTGCGGGTCGCCGTCATGCGCGCAGGATCTTCTCCATGGCCTTGCCGCGGGCGAGCTCGTCGACGAGCTTGTCCAGGTAGCGGATCCTCTGCATCAGCGGGTCCTCGATCTGCTCGACCCGCATGCCGCAGATCACGCCGGTGATGAGAGACGCGTTCGGGTTGAGGTGCGCCCGGTCGAAGAAGTCCTCGAAGGTGGTGTGCTCATCGAGCTGGCGCTGCAGCTCGGCGCGGTCGAACCCCGTGAGCCACTCGATCACCTCGTCGAGTTCGGCCTGCGACCTGCCCTTCTTCTCCACCTTCGTGACGTAGAGCGGATAGACCGAAGCGAAGCTCATGGTGTAGATCCGGTGCACACGGTCAGCGTAGCCCCGGGCGCCCGCAGTCACTCAGCCGCTCTCCCGGCGGTCGCCTCGGATTCGTCGAACCCTGCCCGCGTCAAGGGCAGCTCACGTCCGGCGTCCCACGGCTCGGTCCAGCCCAGCCGGTCGAAGAGGCCGTCGAGGACCATGCCGGTGAAGCCCCACACCAGCTGATCGCCGTCCGGGTCGGGTACGAGGAAGCCCGGACCCCGCCACTCCTGGCCGTCACGGCGGATCACCGTCACCCCGCGGTTGGCGGGGTTCAGCAGGTCGGCGACGGGCGCGCGGAACACCGCGGAGGACTCGGCCTCGTCGACGGGGCGCACCGGCGACGGATGCCTCCACCAGCCGAGCACCGGCGTCACGACGTGCTGCGAGTAGACGAGCGGGATGTCTTCGAGCGTTCCGAGCACGTCGACGCCGGCCGGGTCGAGTCCCGTCTCCTCCTGCGCTTCGCGCAGGGCGGCGGCGACTGGGCCGTCGTCGGCGGGATCGATCCGCCCGCCGGGGAACGCCACCTGCCCCGCGTGCGAGCGCAGCGTCGTCGCTCGGGCCAGCAGCAGGAGGTCGAGGTCGCTCGACACGGCCTCGTCGGCGGCGTCGTGCGCGCTGGGGCGGGCGTCGAGCACGCCGAACAGCACCAGCACCGCTGCGGGGCGCGAGTCGGCGGGCGTCGGAAGCCCTGCGAAGTGCTCGAATCCCTGGTGACCGGGCCCTTTCGCAGCGACCGCCTCGACGAGCGAGACCAGCTGCGCGCGGGCGCTTCGGAGGGTGTGTTCCACCGGCATCCGTTCAGGCTACGCCCCGCTCGCGACAGCGCCGACGTCGCAGACGCTCCCATGTAACGTTCAGGTAACGCACCGGAACCGCCCAGGAGGGGTGGGCAGACTCGGGCACTTGTGTCCGCCCGAACGGACTCTTCGCGTCGCGCTGTCGATGCGGCACCCCCTATACGAAACCGGTTCCATGCGTTCGATCACGTCTTCCCGTCCTGCCCGCCGCACCCTCCGCGCCGCCGAGCGCCGCCTCCGCCGCCGCCCCGCCCTGCTCGGCGCCGGCCTGGCCATCGGCCTTCTCGTCACCGCCGGCATGACCGCGACGACACCCGCGAGTCTGGCCGAGGCATCCGGAACCACCCCCGTCTTCGCACTCGCGTCGTACACGACCCCTGCCCCCGCGGACGCGATGCCCACGGACGCCGAGACCGCAGCGCTCGATGAGGCCCAGGCCACCGTCGAGGCTGCGAGCGCCTCCGTCGCCGCCGCCGCGACCGTGACGGCCGACATCGAGAAATCCGGCCTCGACGTCGGCGAGAAAGACCCCTCGGTCGACACGGCCGAGCTCGAGGCCGCGATCGCGCGCCTGGACGGCGCCGACGCGCTGCCGACCCTGCTCCTGCCCTCCATCGCCGAGGACGTGGCCGCGCTGAAGACCGCCGTCGACGAGCGCGTGGCGGGCCTCCGCGGCAAGCTCGACGCCGCCAAGGCGCTCAAGGCGAAGCAGGAGGCCGAGGCGAAGGCGAAGGCCGCCGCTGCGGCGAAGGCTGCGGCCGAGAGGAAGGCGGCGGAGGCTGCGCGCTCGTCGGCCGCCCCGTCCCCGGCGTACGCGACCGGCGGCGCCGTCGGCGGCACGAGCCCGGCCGACGCGCAGGCGACGGCGCGCGCGATGATCGGCAATCACGGCTGGGGCAGCGACCAGTTCGCGTGCCTCGTGTCGCTGTGGAACAAGGAGTCCGGCTGGAACTACGCCGCGTACAACTCCTCGAGCGGTGCCTACGGCATCCCGCAGGCACTGCCCGGCAGCAAGATGGGCAGCGCGGGCGCCGACTGGCAGACCAACCCCGCGACGCAGATCGCGTGGGGCCTGGGCTACATCTCGGGCCGCTACGGCACCCCGTGCGGCGCGTGGGGCCACTCGCAGTCGGTCGGCTGGTACTGAGCCGCTGCACCCTGTGCACTGACTCCGCCTCGTCCTGAGGCGTGACACGGAACCCCCGCGGATCGCCGCGGGGGTTCCGTCGTTCCCCGGCGGTCGAGGCGGAGTTGCGGCACGGTGCCACGCGCGTGCCGGGCCACTTTCGTGCACCACGGACCGAATAGTGCAATAATGCACTCCATGCCCGAAAGTGCACTCTCCACGCGCGACCGCCGTCGCGACGAGACGACGAAGACGCTGATCTCGCTCGCCCGGCGGGCGACGGCGGCCGACGGGCTCAACGGCTTCACGATCGACGAGCTGTGCGAGCGGGCCGGCATCTCGCGGCGCACGTTCTTCAACTACTTCGCGTCGAAGGAGGACGCCGTCCTCGGCATCCCTCTCCACGCCGACAGCGACGAGGCCGACGAGTTCTTCGTGGCGATGCGCCCGCGCACGCCCGCGGGCGAGCTCTCGCCGACGCTGCTGTCCGACCTCGCCGCTCTCACCGAAAGACGCTGGGCGGCCCTCGAGTTCGACCGCTCCTCCGCCGAGGAGCTCATGGCAGCGGCCGACCGCGAGCCCCGCCTCGTCAGCCACATGCTCGACCGCCACCGCCGCGACGAGGCGAAGGACATCCTGCTCGTCGCCCGGCGCGAGGGCCTCGACGACGACGACCCGCGTGCGGCCGCCGCCGTGCACATCGTCGGCCACCTCGCGCGCGTCGCCGTGCCGGCATCCCTCGACCCCGACAACCCGCGCACCTTCTCCGACGCGTTCCGCGGCCAGCTCGCCACGGCGCAGGAGCTCTTCGCCTCGCAGCATCCGCTCCCGCCGCGCGGCCCGGCCGCGCGTACGACCGCCGCCTGACCCCACCGGCCCCTCGTCGCGCACCCCCCGGTTGCGACACCCCACCCATCGAGCACCACCCGAAAGAACCCCATGACCGCCACCGCCCCCACGCCGACCCTCGCCGGCGATGGCCCGATGCTGCTCACCAAGCGCCGCATCTGGATCATCTTCTCCGCCCTGATCGCCGGGATGCTGCTGTCCAGCCTCGACCAGACCATCGTCTCGACCGCCATGCCGACGCTCGTCGGCGAGCTCGGCGGCGTCGAGCACCAGGTGTGGATCACGAGCGCGTACATCCTCGCGACCACCATCGTCATGCCGATCTACGGCAAGTTCGGCGACGTGCTGGGCCGGCGCAGCCTCTTCCTCATCGCGATCGCGATCTTCACCCTCGCCTCCGTCGGCTGCGCGTTCGCGACCGACTTCTGGATGTTCGTCGTCTTCCGCGCCGTCCAGGGCCTCGGCGGCGGCGGGCTCATGATCCTGTCGCAGGCGATCATCGCCGACATCGTGCCGGCCTCCGAGCGCGGCAAGTACCTCGGCCCGCTCGGCGCGATCTTCGGCCTCTCGGCCGTTGCCGGCCCGCTCCTCGGCGGCTTCTTCGTCGATCACCTGACGTGGCAGTGGGCGTTCTACATCAACATCCCCGTCGGCATCGCGGCGTTCCTCATCGCGGTCTTCGCCCTCAAGCTGCCGAGCAAGAAGGCGACGCAGCCGATCGACTGGCTGGGCGTGGTGTTCCTCTCGGCCGCCACGACGTGCCTCATCTTCTTCACCGACTTCGGCGGCGACCGCGAGCACGGCTGGGATTCGCCCAACACGTGGGCCTGGGGCGCCGGGCTCCTCGCCGCCGTCGCGCTGTTCGTCTTCACCGAGTCGCGCGCGGCCGACCCGGTCATGCCGCTTTCGCTGTTCAAGAACCCGGTCTTCGTCAACACGACGCTCATCGGCTTCGTCCTCGGCATCGGCATGTTCGCGGCCCTCGCCTTCGTGCCGACGTTCCTCCAGATGTCGTCGGGCACGTCGGCCGCGGCATCCGGTCTCCTCATGCTGCCGATGATGGTCGGCGTGATGGGCACCTCGATCGCGTCGGGAATCCTCATCACGAAGACCGGTCGCTACCGGATCTTCCCGGTGCTCGGCACGCTCATCACGGGACTCACGATGGTCGCGATGACGACCCTCACGGCAGACACGCCCATCTGGCTCATCTGCGTGTACCTGTTCGCCTTCGGCGCCGGTCTCGGCCTCGTCATGCAGGTTGTGGTGCTCGTCGCGCAGAACTCCGTGCCCGCGACGCAGGTCGGCACGGCGACCAGCTCGAACAACTACTTCCGCGAGGCCGGCGCCGCCGTGGGCATCGCGGTGTTCGGAGCCATCTTCACCAGCCGCCTCACCGACAACCTGCTGGCGGCGTTCACCGGAGCCGGAGCCTCGCCCGACCAGGCGTCGCAGGCCGCGGCATCCATCGATCCGGCCGTCCTGAACGAGCTGCCGGACGCGGTGCGCGAGTCGATCGTGACCGCCTACGCCGACGCGCTCGCGCCGGTGTTCTGGTACCTCGTGCCGTTCATGGCGGTCGCGTTCGTGCTGTCGCTCTTCCTCAAGGAGATCCCGCTGTCCGACGTCGCCGGGCTCGTCGCCCGCGGCGAGGCGATCGGCGGCGAAGAGGCCGAGCGCCTCGAAGCCGAGCAGCGCGCGGCGGACCGGCGCACGGCAGAACCCGCGCCGGCGGCGCCGGCGACGGATGCCGGTGGCCGGGGAGCCGGGACCGCGAGCTGATCCTCGGGCGGCCGGACCTGCCCGCGCATCGACGCGGGGAGGCTCGGCCGCCCCTCGCGCTCCTTCAGCCGCGCGGGTCGCCGTCGGCTACCACCTGGCGCCACAGTTCGTGAAGCCGCGCGTTGGCCGCGACGCCGACGCGGTTCCCCGAGCGGAACTGGAACCGCCACGCGATCTCCGGCACGACCACTTCGAGGAGGTCGCGGGGAATGCGATCGGGCTCGATCACGAGGGCGTCGAAGCTCACGTCGACGAAGTTCGCCGTGCGGCGCGGGTCGGCGAAGTGGACGTCCTCGTACGGCGGGGTGAGCACCGTGCCGTGCCCGATGATCCCGTACTCGCCGCCCTGCCTCAGCAGCCATGCGTCGGTGCCCGGCGCGACCTCCCGGCGGGCGCCGACCGACCACTGGGTGACGAACGGCTCGCCGCCCGTCACCTGCTCGACCACCGACGCGAATGATCCCGGCCATTCGTCCCACAGGTTCGGGTTCCAACCCATGATGACGCCACCGAGCGGGCGAGCGGATGCCGCGTGCATTCCACGACCGTACGCTGGGGTGCACTCGATCGGCGGGGGCTTGACGCCTTCAGCCGAGGCCGACCATCTCGGCGCTCTCGTCCCACAGCCGCTTGGCGAGAAGCGGGTCGTCCGCGCGGCGGTTCGTCCGCGCGACGCGATTGCGCACGTAGTAGGCACCGGGCTCCCAGTCGACACCGGGCTTGCCGAGAGCGAGCCAGGTCAGGCGCGAGCCCCCGACCTCGTTCGAATCGAGGAGGGGCGCCGTCAGCCGGCTGCTGTAGAACCACCGCACCGGACCGCGCGCCGTGCCGCCGAACCCGCTGCCGATCACACCCGGGTGGAACACCACGGCGTTGATTCCCGCGTCGCCGTACCGGCGGTGCAGCTCCCGCGTGAAGAGGATGTTCTCGAGCTTGCCGTTGCCGTAGGCCGTGCCCGCCGAATACCGCCGCTGCGCCTGGAGATCGTCGATGTCGAACCGCGCCATGGTGCGGGATGCCTCGCTCGACGTCTGGATCACCGACGCGCCGCTCTCGATCAGCCGGTCGCGCAGCAGGTTGGTCAGCAGGAAGCCGGCGAGGTGGTTGACCTGGAACGTCTGCTCGAACCCGTCGACGGTCGCCGTGCGCTCCGCGAAGATGCCGCCGGCATTGTTCGCGAGCACGTCGATGCGCGGGCAGGACTCGAGCAGCGCGTCCGCGAGCGCGCGCACCTGGGCGAGGTCGGCGAAGTCGGCGATGTGCCGTTCGACGCCGAGCTCGTCGGCGATGCGCCGCGTCTTGTCGGGGTTGCGCCCGACGATGACCACGCGCTCCCCCGCCTCGTGCAGCTGGCGGGCGGACGCGGCGCCGATCCCGTCGCTCGCTCCGGTGATGACGATCGTTCGTGCCACGCGCGCTCCTCGGGTCGGTCTGTTCAGGCTAATCGCGCCGCACACGGACCCGACCCGAGGGCACGCGCGCTCTCCGCTAGTGTCGGACGTGGTCGCCCCCGGTCGAGAGGACAGTCATGGCCCCGTGGGTCCTCTTCAGCTACGCGCAGAGCCTGCCGCAGAGCAGACGGCGCGTGCGCATCGCGTGGGGAATCGGCATCCTGCTCTTCAGCGGCACCGTGTTCGCGTTCTGCGCCGTCGGAGCCGTCGGGCAGTGGATCGCGTGGGAGCTGCCCGACGCGATCTTCACGACGCTCCTGGCGATCGGGATGGCGGGCGCCGCAGCCGCCGCCATCTTCGGCTTCGTCCAGATCGCGCGCGAGCGCCGCGTCGAGAGGCAGCAGCGCGGCTGAGCCCGAACTCACGGCTCGCTCCCAGTCTCGAGGGACCAATTCGGGCCCGGCATCCGTTCTCTTCTGATGACGCCGCAGCCAGCGACGTCGCACCAGAAGGGAATCGACCGTGAACCCCAACGACTACCGCAAGACGCCCGAGGCCCTCAGCGGCCTGAGCGACACCCAGTACCGCGTGACGCAGAGCGACGCGACCGAGCCGCCGTTCCGCAACGCGTACTGGAACAACCACGACGACGGCATCTACGTCGACGTCGTCTCGGGTCAGCCGCTCTTCTCCTCGGCCGACAAGTACGACAGCGGAACCGGGTGGCCGAGCTTCACCCGGCCGATCGACCCCGCCGCCGTCACCACGAAGACGGACCGCTCGCTGTGGATGACGCGCACCGAGGCGCGGTCCTCAGGCGCCGACAGCCACCTCGGGCACGTCTTCGACGACGGGCCTCGGGATGCCGGTGGCCTGCGCTACTGCATGAACTCGGCCGCGCTGCGGTTCATCCCCGTCGCCGAGCT
>NZ_JSYE01000012.1:0-136 GCF_054824025.1 Microbacterium sp. HJ5 | reverse complement strand
TTCGTCCTCGTCGTCCGAGTCGTCGTCCTCTTCCTCGTCGGACTCGTCATCGTCCTAGTCGGACTCGTCTTCGTCCTCGTCGTCCGAGTCGTCGTCCTCGTCGGACTCGTCATCGTCCGGATCGTCATCGTCCGGA
>NZ_JSYE01000011.1:166054-166196 GCF_054824025.1 Microbacterium sp. HJ5 | reverse complement strand
GGTTCACTCGCCCGGTCCGTAACTCCGCCTGGGTTCCCGTCCGCCTGGCCCGACAGCCCGAACCGCGCAGGCGCCGTCCGTCCACCGGTGCACGCAGGCGGAGTTGCGGTCCTCGCCGGGCGGGCGGGCCGCGGGCTCACCC